>NZ_KV788325.1:0-4379 GCF_001807215.1 Corynebacterium sp. HMSC05D08
CACCACGCCGCTACCATTTCAGTCTTCTAAACACTCAACGCGGCGGGAGCAGCGTGAATTGCGGTGAAACAGTTTTCACCGCTGCCGACGGCCTATTCTATGACAACAGCGATGGGGCATGTGATACAAGCAGAAAAGTTGAGGTCGATCCCAGAAGCCGATTGTACGTTTGAAGCTGCGGATACCGAAGCAGCTATTAGTCGTGAGCACACAATGTGGATGGCATCCAGGACCGGGAGAGGACCGAAAACGTAAACCTAGACGGCACTTGGTGAGGAAAGAGGATTCTTTCTATCGTTATTAAGAGTGCCTACCGCCCGAACAAACTCAAGAGTCCTATCGCTCAAGTGGTCTTGTTCGCTAAGGGCTCCCAGCTCTTTGCTGGTATTTTCTTATGTCTGCGTCTAATGCCCAGTGAGTGAGCGATGCAAAACCGCGTTGAACTCAGGAATGTCGGCTTCTCTTCTTCCTCGAGGGCGATTCTTACTGTCTGCAGCAAGGATTGCATTGCCCACGCGCCCAAGGCCAGGATAGCGATGGCCACGCTAACAAAGTCCAGGCTTGATTCTCATTATCAGCATGGCCCCAGCCAATGGGGCGTTTGGCAAAAGAGACTTCTAATTAGTCGCTCACCCCTTCGAAAGGTTTGGAGTTTCTATTCCACAGTACAACCCGGAGGGCGACTATTTGCAGGTCCATCCTTGAACGCATCTAGTGTTACTTCGTCCAACGTAATCGGATCATGGGTCCCGGCGACGTAATTCTGGACTAAAAGCGTGCCACGGGGATGATTCTCGACTTCTGCAATCGTGATTCCACTGAGTTCAGGCACAAATCGGTGCTCATCTTCGCCTCCCTTGTACGTGATTGGGATGACCCAAAACTCTAACTGCGGGTCCGCGATAATCGAGTTCAGTACTGGAGGATTATTGGATGTAGAAGCCGGTAATCGAAGCTCAACGTACCCACCTTGTGGGTGCTTGAGGTTGATCCGTTCACTGAGGGGCGGATCTCCGGGAGTGGTTGATTGAATGAGAAGCTCTACTGATTCAACCTGAATATCACAAGCAATCATATGAACAGTGACACCGCCCGTTTGATCTAGAGAAACAGCGATGTTTCCGGATGGGCTAGCCTCGGCCATCTGATCGAGACCGTCGAAAAATCCACACCCAGACAACGTTAGCCCCAAAAGAACCGAGACGAGCAAAACGGGTCGCTGCCAATTCTTAAGTTTTATTTTTAACATTCTGCCGCTACCTATTCATATTTTTAACTCGTTGATAGCTGTGCATGACCGTATACGCGGAGTCGACAAATCCTCTGCAACGAGTGAATGAACTGTTGTAGGACTCGCGGCATACATATTGCCAATCTCTCCTCAGGGCGGGGTCACATAGATTGGATCGAGCAGTGTAGTTATCCGGATTTAGACCATAGCAAAGATCATGGTAGCTGCAGGGCCCACGAAGATCAGCTGCAATCTTTGTTTTATCGTCGAACCAAAACTGAGGCGAGGGGGCCGTGCAATAGTCATGTAGCGTAGGGTTAACCCCGTTAGGGTTATATACGTATTTGCTCGAAATCGATATAGGGGACTTTATCTGAAAGGTGTAGGGTTTCCCGCTGCTATCCGTGGCAACTACTGTTCCATTTTCAGGCGGATACGCTTGATGCCCGGACTGGACAACCGGTAAGTCCAGCTGAATTTCCCTGAGAAGGTCTACTCCGTAAGCATCGCGGATGAACTTAATCAGAGTATTATCGACCAGCTTTCCGTTACTGAATGTGGTGCCTTCGTCGCCTTTCACAAAATCTCGAACACGAAGTGTTCCACCGGAAAATTCTTGGGTGATGTCAGACTCAGAATCAAGATACTCATCAGAGGTTGGAAATCCGAAGTTGCTCTTTTCGTACCCATTTTTGCCCCATTCCGAAAGTATCGCTCCTTGGACGGCGTGTGCACCCGTTTGAGGAGTCCAATAAATCATTCCGTTTTCAAATACGTTATAGCGTCCTACGCCATCCGGGGTTGTCAACTCATCACTAACAGGATATCCAAGTTCGCCAGTTTGTGCACCCATGGATTGCCATTTGTCGAAAATAGCTCCTTGAATGCTGGCTTGACTTGCCGGTAGCGCATTGTGAGTGTAGACGTGTCCACCTTGGAAATCTTGTCTGTACCAAGCATTACCCTGGGCAATGTCACTTGTTACGGGGTAGCCAAGAAATCCACCCTCCCAGCCATGCCGTTCCCAGACCTTGGAAACTGGAATGCTGACCGTATGCGCTCCAGTCTCGGGTCGCCAGTAAATAAATCCATTAACAAACTCTGAGCGTTTCCCAATTCCATCTGGATTGGTGAGTTCATTAGATTTAGGAAGGAGGAGGAAGCTGGTCGGTCCACCGATACTGTCATACTTTTCCTTGATTAGACCGCATACTTCGAAACTTGTAGGCCAGTACACTCCGCAACCTTGACGGGCATTCAAAGTCGGTGCGGTTGGGGAGGCGAGCTGTGCTTCTCGGATTTCAGCCTGGTCAGCTTCAACTTTGCTGACGCCGGCAGGAATATCTTCCATGTCAGAACGCATCTGACCAGGAACCAGTTTATTCTTTGGATCTGAGGTTGGATGCCACTCTGCTAGCCCCTGCGGATTGAGTTCGTCTTCCGTGGCTTGATTGACCTCATACCACTCAGCGCCGGGTGGGGTCGGAATATCCCATTGTGCAAATGGCCCGTCTCCTATGTGTGAAGTATCCGCTTCATTATCGGAAATAGGGGACTGATCAGAAATAGGGGACTGAGGAGTTTCTGATAGATGTTGCTGTTGGTTCTGGCGAGACGAGCCAGAAAAAGATGATTGGGCTACCGCAGTGGCGGGCATGCTACTTAACAACATGCCCGCTATGACAACGGCAAGACTCTTTCGAGAGAGAATTTTCATTGTGGCCCTTTGATGATTTGAGAAGAGAGTTCTTCTAGAACGGCATAATAGATATTGCTATGTCATTTCGTAGCCAAACGAGAAAACTTCTTTATTTTCTAGGCCACTGATCGTGTTGTTTTATATATTTTTCAGCAACGGTTTCTTCGCCTCGTCGGCTTAGGTGCCTGTATCGCCGCGGCCTAACCCACATTGCTAATAATCATTGTTGTGGAACAGGAAGCGAACCTGGGTAAACGGGCCCTTCCGGTTTTAGAGTGCGTTGGTTTTGTCCTGTAGTTGTCCGGAGTGGATTAGGCATCGCAAGATGTAGTGGTTGAGGTTTTTAAATCCTAGGGCGATGCCGCGTAGGTGTTCGAGTCTGCCGTTGATTGCTTCGACGGGGCCGTTGGATGCGCCGATATCAAAGCAGGCGAGCAGCGTCTTTGCGTCGACGCCACAGGGTGCGCCCCAGTTGGGCGAGCTCTTCTAAGCCTTTCGGTAATCCTTTACGCAGCGTATGGATGATGCGTTCCATGAGCTTTTTGCCTTCCGATTTCTTCGGATGCGCGTACGCTGCGATCATGTCTTGGTAGAGCAGCCACGTTACTTCCAGGCACACGTAGTCGTCATCGGTGGCCCACAACACTTCTAAGCGTTGTTTTTGCCGCTCGGTGAGATAGTTCGTCCTGGTCAACAGTGTGCACCGGTGCTTGTACAGTGGGTCATCTTTGCGTCCGCGGCGCCCGGTGGTCTCACGTTGGAGTCGCTGTCGGCAACTGGTGAGCTTGTCGGCTGCTAGATGCACCACATGGAAAGGGTCCATGACTTTGTCTGCTTGTGGTAGTTGCTCTTCGACTGCGGTGGCATAACCGGTGAACCCATCCATGGTCACCACCTGTATCTGTTCACGGAAGCTGGGGTCGCGCTCTTTAAGCCGCCCGCTTCAGCACGTCGGCGGATCTGCCTGGTCGCATGTCTAACAAACGTGCAGGCCCACGCCCGTCTACCAGCGGGGTGAGGTCAACAAGTATGGTCACCAGGTTTGATGCCTGACCTGGTTTTCTGGTGTGTTTCCATACATGTTCATCGACTCCAAGAATGCGAACCCCGTCTAGGTGACAAGGGTCGCCGTAGACAAGCTGGCGGCAGGCATCTAGTGCGACCTGGTTGACCAGGTCCCAGCCCACACCGAGTGCTTTGGCGGTAGCGGACACACTCATTCGATCTATGGCTAGGCGTTGCAAGATCCAGCGGGTGACCCGATAAGTGAGCTTGGCGCCGTCATCAGCGCAGGTTAAAGATTCTTGGAAGATCTTCCTCTTACATGAGTCGGCTGTGCACCGGAATCTGGGTACTTTTACGTGCAGCCTGGTGGGGAATCCGACGACAGGAAGATCAACGAGTCGACGGGTGATGGGCCTGACCCCCGGAAAGTAGACACGTCGGGGG
>NZ_KV788326.1:0-54532 GCF_001807215.1 Corynebacterium sp. HMSC05D08
AACTACAACACACCAAAATGAGCCAAGTCAGGTTTCATCGCCCGCGAATCCGGCATTAAAGATCGCCAAGCGCAATACCTCAAGAAGATTGACCGTTGGAGACATCTAACGGTGCTTCTACCCCGGTAGCGTCTGCAGCAGTTATACCTTCAAATTGCCAGCCCACCACTGCATTACGCACGGAGGCTTCAAGGAGGTTGGGTGGCTGAATGCAGCTGATGGTGAGAAGGCGCCCTGGCATGGGGCCTTCGCCCCAGATTGCAGGGTCTTCGGCGAGGCCTTCTTTTACTGGGTCGTGCATGTCGGTGGCGCTATAGACCAGCCAGTTGTCGCCGGAGTTTGCAGTGCGCAGGTAAAGCTTGTCGCCGAGGGCGACCTTGTGCTTGTTTGCGCCGCCGTCGTAGAGGTTGTTAAAGACAGCGGGAACGCCGGCGCCGGTGTGACCGGCGATGACGGTGATGTCTGGTGCATTAGTGCCAGGCAGCGAATATGGACGGTCCGCAGCGGTATAAGTACAGGCCTTCGCCATCGTTTCCGGGTCGATCGCGCCGTTTTTGACGCGGCAGGAGCCATCTTCGAATTCGGCATGGACCTCGATTGCAGGGATGAACATCTCAACAGCGGCGGAGGGCTCAATGACTGGAGCAGCTGCCACAGGGACTTGGTTGCTCTCTAGTCCTTCAGGAGGATCGACCACGCGATGCATCGTGGCGGCAAGGGCCCCACTTGCAAGCGCCGCACTCGCAAGGACACCAACCGTAATACGGAACTTGCCCGAGCTGGACCACAAGTGCAGTACGCGAGTATGGGGCGCCGGCGTGTTCGTTTTTTGTGCGCGGTGGCGGCCACCCTTGCTTCGCGGCTTTGGTCGGGGGTTGTGCTTTTGGCGGTTGGGTAGTGTCTTCGGCGCTGTTGATGTTGATGTCTTCGGCGTCGTTGGGGGAGTGCGCCGCACGTAGGTGGGCTCGCCGTCGGGGTTGCCGTTGCCAGCGCGGCGGGTATCGATGGGTCTGCTATTGATGGGGCGGCGCTGTGTGCTGGCTCTGGTACTGCTGCTGGCACTGTCTGCCCGGGGGCGCGTGTGATCTGCGCTGTGAACTGGCAGATCGTGAGGATTACGCGGGGGCATAGGCGGCGGCTCCAGGAGGTGAGGGAGGTGGGTTCTAAAAGTAAGTAAATATTCTAACCAACTCTAATCCTTGGCAGGCGTTGAGCAGTAATAGCCGCAGAATATACCCAGGTGTGGTGGCTGCAAAGTTGTTGGTGTGGATGGGCTGTTCGCTGTAGTGTTATCGCCGTTATATCTCTAGGTAAAGGAAGTTTCGTGTCTCTCAACGAATCTGCTGCAGCAGCAATCAAGAAAAAAGTGACTCTCCTCGACGAGTCATTTGGCCGCTTCGCCGTCCGCGCAATTCTCGCCGGCGTCTACCTCGCAATCGGTACTGCTTTCGCTGCGGTTCTGGGACAGGCCGTGGAAAAGCATGCAGAGGGCCTCGGAGCTCCTGTCTTCGCTCTGTTCTTCGGCCTTGGCCTTTTTGCCATCGTTATCCTGGGCGCCGAACTGGCTACCGGCAGCATGATGTACGTGGTCTATGGCGCCATCAACAAGCAGGTTGGTTGGGGCAAGGGCCTGTGGTTGCTCATCGTGACCACGTTCTTCAACCTCGTCGGTGCGGCTCTTTTCGCAGCGGCAATGGGCATGTCTGCGAAGCTGGGCCATATAGACCCGACCCACCTCATTTCCACCTTGACCATGGGCAAGCTGGAGAAGGACCCTGCAGGCCTGTTGGTTGAGGGTATGCTCGCCAACTTCGTGGTCAACATGGCCATCGTCGGTGCTGTCTTTGCCAAGGACATCGTTTCGAAGTTCTTCGTCATCGTTCCGATCATCGCGTGCTTCGTGGGCCTGAGCCTTGAGCACGTTATCGCAAACTTCTGCCTGATGATGCTGACTTTCTTCTGCTCCACCCCACTGCCTGACGGCTTCACCTTGGGTGCTGTTCTCACCAACTGGTCCCTGGTGTGGATCGGCAACGTCATCGGCGGCGGCTTCCTCATCGGTGGCGTTTACGCCTGGCTCAACAAGGGCCCTGAGGCTTACCGCGACTAATCATCATCTTCTGCGCGCAGGATGCGCATGGCAACGACGAGTTCCGAGGAATACTCCCGGAGCTCGTCAATTAGGTTTTCACCCACAACGCGCAGCTCGGCGTCGTCGACAGGCTCCAGTGCATCGAGGATGAACAGCGCCGCGGTGGTGTCGTCGTGCAGCGCCGTGCGGGTGCACTGGCGCCAATTCCAACGGCGGCAGGTGACGCCGTTCGCATCGAGCCAGACCACCTCGCCCGGCTCGGGATGCTCGGTTACAGGCTCGCCTTTGTCCATAGTGGCGAAGTTCTCAGCACCGGTAGCTCGCACCAGCTGTGGAGATGATACATAGGCGTTCAGGTCTTCGCCGCCGAAGGGGATCTCATAAGTCACGGACAGCGAGTTATAGATGTCCGTGAGGCGGTTGATGCGAGGCAGCCCCTTTTCCGCGCGGCGCATGAGCGCCTCCGCGCTGTTGCAGGTGCGCGATGGCTTCGCGCCGAATCCTTGATAAGCCTCGCGCCATGCGGCGATGTGCGGGAAATCCGTGACGGCGCACTTGCCCAAGCGTGTGCGGGCGACCTCCTCGGCGTTGCGCAAGAGCTGCTCCGAGTGGGCGTCGGAAGGCGCAGGCGTGATGCCATCGACAGCGATGAGCAGCGCGCGGTAGTCGGGGCGTAAGGCCGCGACCTCGGGGCTGATGCTGGCGTCAGCAAGGAACTCGATGAGTTCGCTAGTACTGCGGATCTTGTTGGAAGAGCTGTTGTTCAACGCTTGAGTTCTCCTGACTTAAGTTCACCTGCGTAGATGTTGAAACGATCGCCGCGGGCAAACCCCACCAAAGCCATGCCGGTCTCCCGGGCAGTCTCCACGGCGAGGGAGGATGCCGCGCTAACAGCAACGAGCATTCCGAACCCCGCCATCGCTGCCTTTTGTACAAGCTCGAAGCTGGCGCGGGAGCTCATAACCAAAATAAGGTCGTCTGCGGGCAGGCGATCTTCAAGGAGCAGGTGCCCAATGACCTTGTCTGCGGCGTTGTGCCTGCCGACGTCCTCCCGCACAACGATGGGCTTGCCGTCTAAGGTGAATGCGCCGGCGGCGTGGATGCCACCGGTCTTGCGGAAGAGCTTTTGCTCGGCGCGCAGCTTCTCGGGCAGCTGCGCAACGACGGCCGGGTCAATCGTGATGGTGGGGAGCGCGTAGCGCGATTTCTTGTTTAAATCCTCGATGGAGCTAGTGCCGCATACGCCGCACGCGGAGTTGCTAAGTGTCAGACGCAGGTCGGACAAGCTAATGACGTTGTCGTTCGCAAGGTCCACGTCGAGCAGGTTGTAGGTGTTCATCCCGTCAACGGTGGAGCCGGCGCAGTAGCGGGCCTCGGCGACGTCGGAAAGCGTTGCGATGTGCCCCTCCGAATGAAGAAAGCCGTGCGCGAGCTCGATGTCGTGGCCCGGCGTGCGCATGGTGGTGGTTAGCGTCTGCCCGCCGACGCGGATCTCTAACGGTTCCTCTCCAGCCACGGTGTCAGCGCGGGTGTCGACCTGCGTGACCTCGATGCCGCTCTCGCCGCCGAGACGCACCTTGGTTACCGCAAAGTTGGATGTGACGCGACTTGCCATTACTGGATTGCCGCCTTGAGCTTGGCGATGTTGGCGCGAGCCTCCTCCGTGTCCTGGGAGGCCAAACCCACCAAGTATGCGGTCAGAGGTGCTGCCGGACGGGCGCGATTGTGAGCAACATCCTTAGTGAGATCGAGGAGCTCACGGACAAGGGCGGTGGCATCGTGCTTGTCGACGCCGAGAAGCTCCGCGGCCTCCTCCAGCCACTGGTGGGCGGATTGGATTGGGTCTTTTTCTTCGGTCATGACGGCAACTGTAGTCTGCCCGCTGTACACGCAACATGGCGGAGGCAACAAGTGGACGCTTTCGGGAAGAAAGCCATGGAACTTGCGCCGGGAGAGAGATTTGGAAAAGGGCAGGTAAGCGAGTAAAGTTGCAGGTCGGACTTGCGCCGAGGCGGCAGTGCGCCAAAATCTTCTTGGGATTTAGGCCCTGTGAGCTGCAGAAAGCGTCAAGCCGAACAAGAATTTAACAACATCAACTTTGTTGTAGGCCCCCCGCCGTTCATGGTGGCCCGTTGTATGTATCAAAGGGTGGCGAGCGCCTTACGGTATTGACCGTGGGGAGCGTGAGTAGCCCGAAATCACACGGAAAACGCTTAGGTGGGCGTGAGCTTAAAGCTCGCGCGTTTCGGAAGAAATGTAGTGGGAACCGCAACGAGAAAGGTACCGGTCACTCACATGACCATGACTGATCCTATCGCCGACATGCTGTCGCGCGTGCGCAATGCAAGCCATGCGCACCACGACACCGTGTCGATGCCGACCTCCAAGATCAAGGCAAGCATCGCCGACATCTTGAAGCAGGAAGGCTACATCGCTGACTACACCGTTGAGGACCGTGAGCTCAAGCTCACCCTCAAGTACAACAACCGTGAGCGCTCCATCGCTGGTCTGCGTCGCGTGTCTAAGCCGGGTCTGCGTGTGTACGCAAAGTCCACCAATCTGCCGAAGGTCCTTGGCGGCCTGGGCGTGGCTATCATCTCCACGTCTCAGGGTCTGCTGACCGACCGTCAGGCTCAGGAGAAGGGCGTAGGCGGAGAAGTTCTCGCCTACGTCTGGTAAGGGAGGATTGACACATGTCTCGTATCGGTCTAGCACCAATCGCCGTACCATCCGGCGTTGAAATCAAGGTAAACGGCCAGGAGGTCGAGGTTAAGGGTTCCAAGGGCACCCAGACCGTCGTTCTGCCAGAGCCAATCACCATCGCAGTCGAGGATTCCGTAATCACGGTTTCCCGTCCAGATGATGACCGCAAGCACCGCGCTCTGCACGGCCTGTCCCGCTCCCTCGTCAACAACGCTGTTGTTGGCGTGACCGAGGGCTACACCATCAAGATGGAAATCTTCGGTGTCGGTTACCGTGTCCAGCAGAAGGGCAAGGACCTCGAGTTCGCTCTGGGTTACTCCCACCCGATCCTCATCGAGGCTCCGGAGGGCATCACCTTCGCTGTGGATGGCGCAACCAAGCTCTCCGTATCTGGTATTGACAAGCAAAAGGTCGGACAGGTCGCCGCTAACATTCGCCGCCTGCGTAAGGACGATCCTTACAAGGGCAAGGGCATTCGTTACGAAGGCGAGCAGGTCCGCCGCAAGGTCGGAAAGACGGGTAAGTAAGCAATGGCTAACACTGAAAACGCAAAGCGCACCCCAATCGGCAAGGACATCTCCTCCCGCCGTCGCGAAGCACGCGCACGCCGTCACTTCCGCATCCGTAAGACCCTGCGCGGCACCCCTGAGGCACCGCGTCTGGTCGTTCACCGCTCCTCCCGCCACATGCACGTCCAGGTCATCGACGACCTGGCTGGCCACACCCTGGTCGCAGCTTCCTCCATGGAAGCTGACGTTCGTGCACTCGAGGGCGACAAGAAGGCAAAGGCCGCCAAGGTTGGCGCCCTGGTCGCTGAGCGCGCCAAGGCTGCTGGCATCGAGACAGTTGTCTTCGACCGTGCTGGCTACAAGTACCACGGTCGCGTTGCCGCTCTCGCAGAGGCAGCTCGTGAAGGTGGTCTGAAGTTCTAATGATCATGGCAAACGGAAACATCAACGGAAGGAACGCCTAATGTCGGACCGTGAAAAGCGTGACGGCGGACGCTCCGCCGAGAACGGTCGTAACAACGACCGCAACAATGGCGGTCGTCGCAACGATCGTCGTAATCAGCAGGACAACGAGCGCGATAAGTACATCGAGCGCGTAGTCACCATCAACCGCGTCTCCAAGACCGTTAAGGGTGGCCGCAACATGTCCTTCACCGCTCTCGTCGTCGTTGGCGATGGGCAGGGCATGGTTGGCGTTGGCTACGGCAAGGCTAAGGAAGTCCCTGCCGCAATTCAGAAGGGTGCAGAAGAGGCTCGCAAGAACTTCTTCCGCGTCCCGATGATCGCCGGCACCATCACCCACCCGGTCGAGGGTCGCGACGCAGCTGGCATCGTCATGATGAAGCCTGCCGCACCTGGTACCGGTGTTATTGCCGGTGGTGCTGCACGTCCGGTGCTCGAGTGCGCTGGTGTGCAGGACATCCTGTCGAAGTCCCTCGGCTCCGACAACGCCCTCAACGTCGTCCGCGCTACCGTGGACGGCCTCAAGCAGCTGGTTCGCCCTGAAGAGGTTGCCGCACGTCGTGGCAAGTCCCTCGAAGAGGTTGCTCCGGCCCAGATGCTGCGTAAGCGCGCAGGTCAGGAGGCATAAACAATGGCTCTGAAGATTACTCAGGTAAAGGGCCTGGTGGGTACCAAGCCGAATCATCGCAAGAACATTGAGGCTCTCGGCCTCAAGAAGATCGGCCAGTCTGTTGTAAAGCAGGACACCCCGATCATCCGCGGCATGGTTCATAAAGTACGCCACCTGGTCACCGTCGAAGAAGTGGCAGGGGAGTAAACCATGGCTGATATTATCAAGCTGCACGACCTGCGCCCATCCGCAGGAGCAAACAAGCCTAAGACCCGCGTCGGCCGCGGTGAGGCATCCAAGGGTAAGACCGCTGGTCGCGGTACCAAGGGCACCAAGGCTCGTAAGCAGGTTTCCGCTGCTTTCGAGGGTGGCCAGATGCCGATCCACATGCGTCTGCCGAAGCTGAAGGGCTTCAAGAACCCGAACCACGTTGAGTACCAGGTAGTCAACGTTGCTGACCTCGCAGAGGCTTTCGCAAACGGTGGCGACGTCACCGTTGCGGACATCGTTGCTGCTGGTCTGGTTCGCAAGAACCAGCCGGTCAAGGTTCTGGGCAACGGCGACATCAACGTCAAGCTGAATGTCACCGCTGACAAGTTCTCCAAGTCCGCTGTTGAGAAGATCGAGGCTGCTGGTGGCTCCGCCACCGCTACCAAGTAATCAACGCGATTCTTGACTAGATAGGTGCCCGTTTCCCCAAGGGGAGACGGGCACCTTTATAGTTTTATTACTCAATTCCTACCTGCATTGTGGCTAAGTTAGGTCAGGCTGGTAGGCTTGCAGGGTCATAAGTGTTCAACCGTCCTTTAGGGCTTCCCATAGCTCGCAGTGTTTAGCGTGCCAGGGTGGTCTGAACAGGACAGATGAGTTCCACCTCCACGCTGCCACCTATTGCCTTAGGCGTTGGCTGCGTAGGAAGGCCAGGAGGATTTTGTAGTGTCCGCCATTTTGCAGGCTTTTAAGGACGCCGACCTGCGTAAGAAGATCATCTTCACCATCGTGATGATCATTGCTTACCGCATCGGTGCCCAGATTCCATCCCCAGGTGTTGATTACGCGTCCATCGCTGGCCGCCTGCGCACCCTGACTGAGGAGTCCGGCAACCTGTACTCCGTCATCAACCTGTTCTCAGGTGGTGCGCTGTTGCAGCTTTCCATCTTCGCCATCGGCATCATGCCGTACATTACGGCGTCGATCATCGTCCAGCTGCTCACCGTAGTCATTCCACACTTCGAGCAGCTAAAGAAGGAAGGTCAGTCTGGTCAAGCCAAGATGACGCAGTACACGCGTTACCTGACCCTCGCACTGGCGCTGCTGCAGTCCTCCGGCATCGTGGCCCTCGCAGACCGTGAGCAGCTGCTTGGCCAAGGCGTCCCTGTGCTTGCTGAAGACCGTAACTTCTTCACCTTGATTGTCCTGGTTATCACGATGACCGCAGGTGCAATCCTCGTTATGTGGATGGGCGAGCTCATCACTGAGAAGGGCATCGGTAACGGTATGTCCCTGATGATCTTCGCGGGTATTGCAACTCGCCTGCCAACCGATGGCATCAGCATCATGAAGAACAACGGCGGCCTCGTCTTCGCCATGGTTGTCGCTGGCCTGATCATCCTTGTCGTTGGCATCACCTTCATCGAGCAGGGTCAGCGCCGCATTCCAGTCCAGTACGCAAAGCGCATGGTTGGCCGCCGCCAGTACGGTGGCTCTTCCACCTACCTGCCGCTGAAGGTCAACCAGGCCGGCGTTATCCCGGTCATCTTTGCGTCCTCGCTTATTTACATGCCGGTTCTCATCACCCAGATCGTTAACTCTGGCTCTGCAGTAGTTCCGGATAACTGGTGGCAGCGCAACGTGATTGCACATCTGCAATCTCCAAGCTCGTGGCAGTACATCGTGCTTTACTTCGTGCTGACCATCTTCTTCTCCTACTTCTACGTATCGGTTCAGTACGACCCTGCTGAGCAGGCCGACAACATGAAGAAGTATGGTGGATTTATCCCGGGCATCCGCCCGGGCCGTCCCACCGCGCAGTACCTCGGTTTCGTTATGAACCGTCTGCTGTTCGTTGGCTCCCTATACCTTGCATTGATCGCTATCTTGCCGAATATCCTTCTGGACCTCGGAGTTGGCCAGTCCACTGCGAATGGCGTCTCCGCATTCGGTGGTACCGCGATCTTGATTATGGTCTCTGTCGCCTTGACCACGGTCAAGCAGATTGAGTCCCAGCTCCTGCAATCCAACTACGAAGGACTTCTCAAGTAATGCGTTACGTACTCCTCGGCCCTCCCGGTGCTGGCAAAGGCACCCAAGCAGCTATCCTGAGCGAAAAGCTCGGCGTCCCGCACATCTCTACCGGCGACCTGTTCCGCGCCAACATCGGCCAGGGCACCCCACTTGGTGTTGAAGCAAAGTCCTACATCGATGCCGGCAAGCTGGTGCCAACTGACGTCACCGCACGCATGGTTGAGGATCGTCTGAACCAGGACGACGCTGCCAATGGCTTCCTCCTGGATGGCTTCCCACGCACCGTGGAGCAGGCTGATATCTTGGCTGATCTGCTGGAGAAGAAGGGCCAGAAGCTCGACGGCGTTATCAATTTCGAGGTCTCTGAGGACGTCGTCGTTGAGCGCATGCTTGCTCGCGGTCGCGCTGATGACAACGAGGAGACCATCCGTACCCGCCTCGGTGTCTACCGCGACGAGACCTTCCCGCTCATCCAGCACTACGGCGATGACATCATCAACGTTAAGGCTGAGGGCACCGTTGAGGAGATCAACGAGCGCACCCTGAAGGCTATGGGTAAGTAAGACTCATGGGTTTTAGACGCCGCAGCAAAGCAATCCCCGCTCGTACCCCGGGTGAACTCGACGCAATGCAGGCCGCCGGTGAAATCGTCGGCAAAGCATTGCAGGCCGTACGCGATGCTGCGGCGTCTGGCGTATCTACCCTCGAACTTGATGAGGTGGCCGAGCAGACCATCCGCGATGCCGGCGCAACCCCTACGTTCAAAGGGTACGAGGGTTTTCCTGGTTCGATTTGTGCGTCTGTCAACGACGTCATTGTTCACGGGATCCCCGGCAAGGACATCGTTCTTGCTGAAGGTGACTTGGTCTCCATCGACTGCGGTGCCACGCTCGACGGTTGGGTAGGGGACAGCGCCTGGACTTTTGGCGTCGGCAAGCTTTCTCCCGAAGCAGTTGCGCTTAACGACGCCACCGAATGGGTCCTGATGGAAGGACTCAAGGCTATGCTCCCCGGGAATCGTCTAACTGATGTCTCGCACGCCTTGGAGCAAGCCACCTACCGCGCCGAGGATAAGTTCGGTGTGGATCTGTTCATCGTAGATGGATATGGCGGCCACGGTATTGGCCGCACCATGCACGAAGAACCCTACCTCGCTAATGAAGGCAAGGCCGGTCGTGGGCCTTTGATTCAGGAAGGTTCGGTACTAGCGATTGAACCAATGCTCACCCTGGGTACGGAGGATAACGCCGTGCTTGACGACGATTGGACTGTGGTCACCCTTGACGGCAGTCTCGCCGCTCACTGGGAACACACCGTCGCCGCGACCGCCGACGGCCCACGAATCCTTACTCCTCGCTATTAGCCTTAATCCTTCCTATTAACCTGTCCCGCTGCGAGACTCCACAGCTGGTAGGTGGAAATTGCTGGGGGAGGACAGTGGCCGCGTCGAGTATGCGGATTCCACTTCAGGGTTTATACTCGTTGCCATGTCTAAACTTCGCCTCCGCAACGTGTCTGCTAAGGCACGTCGTGCCCTAATTGCCCCTATGACCGCCGGTGTCATGACCGTCTCCGTCCTGGCAGGCGCCCCAGCAGCTTCCGCTCAGACCGTTCCTTCCATTGAGTCCATGAGCTCCGATGTGCAGGCACAGATCGATAACTTCGTCGGTCAGTCCCGCGAGCAGGCTTGGAACACCCGTAACCAGATTCTGGATCAGGTCAAGGTCTTAAACCCTGCTGCGGCAGACGCTATTCAGCCGGCTGTTGATGCAGCTGTGAACGCAATCTTCCCTGGACTCATTGACCAGAAGAACGCAGAAGCTCGCGCTGCTCGCGAGGCTCAGGAGCGTGCCCACGCTGAGCAGGTTGCTCGCGAGCATGCTGCGGCCCAGGCTGCTGCCCGTGAGGCCGAGGCGCAGCGCCAGCGCAACGCTTTTGACCGCGGTCCGTGCCCGGCTGATGCACGTGTTTGCGTTGACCTCAAAGGCAAGCGTTCCTGGCTGCAGGATAACGGCAACGTCACCTACGTGGCATCTGCCATCTCCTCCGGCATGGCTGGTGAAGAGACCCCACGCGGCACCTTCTACATCAACCGCAAGGTAAAGGATGAGATCTCCCGCGAGTTTGGCAACGCGCCGATGCCTTACTCCATGTACTTCACCAACAATGGCCACGCTTTCCACGAGGGTTCCCCGGCATACGAGTCCAACGGTTGCATCCACCTGCCGCACCAGGACGCAGTCCGCTTCTGGAACGACGTTCCGGTTGGTTCCAAGGTTTTCATCTACTAAGCCGGAGCAACTAAAGCTTTAAGGCATTTCCTCATTCCCTTCGCGGCAAGAGCCGATGGAAGGAATGGGGATTTTTCATGTTTTGGTGTGTCGCTACGACTCTGCAGGTAGATGAGTTTGGAGATTGCGTCTGTGCAGCGTATGCTTGAGCGCTGGTGTATGTTTACGGATCTTAGGAACCGGGACGTCGCCAAGCAGTAGACAACAAACATGCAGGTGGCACGCACTTGTTGCCGCCTAGAAAAGTAGAGGTTATGGCTAAGGAAGGCGCAATCGAGGTCGAGGGTCGTATTATCGAACCTTTGCCAAACGCAATGTTCCGCGTCGAGCTCGACAACGGACACAAGGTTCTTGCTCACATTTCGGGCAAGATGCGTCAGCACTACATTCGCATTCTCCCAGAGGATCGCGTGGTTGTGGAGCTGTCCCCTTATGACCTAACCCGCGGACGCATCGTCTACCGCTACAAGTAAACACTGTAAGCCTCCTTACCCAACCGGCATAGGCTCGCTATGCCCACTCCACCTCAGGCTGCGATGGCCTGAGCCCGCGCTGGTAAGTAGCCCACAGATCCGGCATCGGCCCGGGCGAAGTGCTGCATGGAGCGGGACGGATAGGGAGAAAACCATCGTAACAACCCGAAAGGACACGCCACATGGCACGTCTAGCTGGTGTTGACCTCCCACGCAACAAGCGTATGGAGGTTGCTCTCACCTACATCTACGGCATCGGTCCAACCCGTGCCAAGGAACTGCTGGAAAAGACTGGCATTTCTCCTGACCTGCGCACCGACAACCTCGACGACGATCAGCTGTCGGCGCTGCGTGACGTAATTGAAGCTACCTGGAAGGTCGAGGGTGACCTCCGCCGTCAGGTTCAGGCTGACATCCGCCGCAAGATTGAGATTGGTTGCTACCAGGGCATCCGCCACCGTCGTGGCCTGCCTGTCCGTGGTCAGCGCACCAAGACCAACGCTCGTACCCGCAAGGGCCCGAAGAAGACGATCGCAGGAAAGAAGAAGTAATTCATGCCTCCAAAGACTCGCTCCGGCGCGCGTCGTACTGGCCGTCGCGTCGTAAAGAAGAATGTGGCCGCAGGCCACGCATACATCAAGTCCACCTTCAACAACACCATCGTGTCTATCACTGACCCGTCCGGTGCTGTTATCTCCTGGGCATCCTCCGGCCACGTCGGCTTCAAGGGATCCCGTAAGTCCACTCCGTTCGCTGCGCAGATGGCTGCTGAGAACGCTGCTCGCAAGGCAATGGAGCACGGCATGAAGAAGGTTGACGTTTTCGTCAAGGGTCCGGGCTCCGGCCGCGAGACCGCCATCCGTTCCCTGCAGGCTGCAGGCCTCGAGGTTTCCTCGATTACGGATGCAACCCCACAGCCGCACAACGGCTGCCGTCCAACCAAGCGCCGCAAGGTTTAAGGGAAAGAAAGAGGTAAGAAAATGGCTCGTTACACTGGCCCCGCTACCCGCGTATCCCGCCGTCTGCGCGTCGACTTGGTCGGCGGCGACATGGCATTCGAGCGCCGCCCGTACCCACCGGGACAGGCTGGTCGCAACCGCATCAAGGAGTCCGAGTACTTGCTGCAGCTTCAGGAGAAGCAGAAGGCAAAGTACACCTACGGTGTCCTTGAGCGTCAGTTCCGTCGTTACTACGCCGAGGCTAACCGCCGCCCGGGCAAGACCGGTGACAACCTGGTCGTTCTGCTCGAGTCCCGCCTCGACAACGTCGTCTACCGCGCTGGTCTGGCTAACACCCGTCGCCAGGCTCGTCAGCTTGTCTCCCACGGTCACTTCACCGTGAACGGCAAGAAGATCAACGTTCCTTCCTTCCAGGTTTCGCAGTACGACATCATCGATGTTCGTGAGCGTTCCCAGAAGATGGAATGGTTCGAAGACGCTCAGGACCGCCTCGTCGATGCCAACGTACCGGCATGGCTGCAGGTCGTTCCTGACACCCTGCGCATCCTCGTGCACCAGCTGCCCGAGCGCGCTCAGATCGACGTTCCGCTGCAGGAGCAGCTCATCGTCGAGCTTTACTCGAAGTAAACTCTGTAACCGAGTGCTGCCCCGGCTGCATTCGGAGAAGAGTGAATCTTCGAAACCTTCGTCTTTACCCCTTCTACCGGCGTCATATAGCGGGCGTCGACAAGGAGAATTTCAATGCTCATTTCCCAGCGTCCTCAGCTCACCGAGGAATTCATCGACTCGTCTCGTTCCAAGTTCGTCATCGAACCGCTCGAGCCGGGCTTCGGTTACACCCTCGGTAACTCCCTTCGTCGAACCCTGCTGTCCTCCATCCCGGGTGCAGCAGTAACTTCCATCAAGATCGATGGTGTTCTCCACGAGTTCACCACCATCAACGGTGTGAAGGAAGACGTCTCTGAGATCATCCTCAACGTCAAGGGCTTGGTTCTGTCCTCCGACTCGGACGAGCCGGTTGTTATGTACCTGAGCAAGGAAGGCCCAGGTGTTGTTACCGCGGGCGATATCCAGCCGCCGGCTGGCGTGGAGATCCACAACCCGGATCTGCATATCGCATCCCTGAACGACACCGCCAAGCTGGACATGGAGCTCGTCGTCGAGCGTGGCCGCGGCTACGTTCCAGCAGCACCGACCTCTGGCGAAATCGGACGCATTCCGGTTGACCAGATTTACTCCCCGGTTCTGCAGGTCTCTTACAAGGTCGAGGCAACTCGTGTTGAGCAGCGCACCGACTTTGACAAGCTGATCATCGACGTCGAAACCAAGAACTCGATTTCTGCCCGCGATGCCCTGGCTTCCGCCGGCGGCACCTTGGTCGAGCTCTTCGGCCTGGCTCGCGAGCTGAACAATGCTGCTGAAGGCATCGAGATTGGTCCGTCCCCACAGGAGACGGAGTACATCGCGGCTTACAGCATGCCGATCGAGGACCTGAACTTCTCCGTTCGCTCCTACAACTGCCTGAAGCGTCAGGAAATCCACACCGTTGGTGAGCTCGCAGAGTGCACCGAGTCGGACCTGCTGGATATCCGCAACTTCGGTCAGAAGTCGATAAACGAGGTAAAGATCAAGCTGGCTAACCTGGGCCTGGCTCTCAAGGACACCCCTGAGGACTTCGACCCAACCCAGCTCGAAGGTTACGACGCAGAAACCGGTGACTTCAAGGATCCGTCTGCGGACGATTCCGAGTAAAGCACCACACTGAACTGCGGCTGGACTTTCCAGTCCAACCGCGCGCTCACTTTATCCGCACACGAGGAGTACATAATGCCAACCCCTAAGAAGGGTGCCCGTCTCGGCGGCTCCGCTACCCAGCAGGCTCACCTGCTGAGCAACCTGGCTGCTAGCCTGTTCGAGCACGGCGCAATCAAGACCACCGATGCGAAGGCGAAGATGCTTCGTCCTTACGCTGAGAAGATCATCACCAAGGCTAAGTCCGGCACTCTTGCTGACCGCCGCGCAGTGCTGAAGCTCATCCCGCACAAGGATGTTGTTGCGCACCTGTTCGACGAGCTGGGCCCTAAGTTCGAAGGCCGTGAGGGCGGCTACACCCGCACCATCAAGCTGGAGAACCGTACCGGCGACAACGCCCCGATGTCCCAGATCTCCCTCGTTCTCGAGGAGACCGTGACCTCCGAGGCCAACCGCGCTACCCGCGCAGCTGCTTCCAAGCAGGCTGAAGAGGCTAAGGTCGAGGAGACCAAGGCTGAAGAGGCTGAGGAAGCAAAGGCAGAGGCAACCGAGGCAGAGGTCGAGGAGACCGCTGCTGAGGAGACCGAGGAGAAGTAAAACTTCTCTCGCCTTAACTAGGCTGCAGAACCACCTTAGGTGGGGCTGCGGCCTTTTGTTATGCTTTCTGGGCCATATAACCCCGACCAGAACGTATACTCTATGACCCCGCTGTTTACTGTGCTGTACGTAATCGGCATCGTCTCTGAGGCGATGACCGCTGCGCTGTCCGCTGGCCGGCAAAAGATGGATTTGTTCGGCGTCATCATGTTGGGCGCTGTCACCGCATTGGGCGGCGGCACGATCCGTGACATGGTGCTGGGCGCCTACCCGTTGACGTGGGTAGCGGAACCGCGCTTCCTCTTGGCCGTGGTGGCCGCCGCCGTCGCCACGGTTTACATGTCCTTCCTCATGCACTATTTCCGGCATGTATTCCTGCTTCTCGACGCCCTGGGCCTTGCGGTATTCAGCGTTCTTGGCGCTCAAAAGGCCCTGGAACATGGCCATGGATTGGTTATAGCTGCCGTGGCTGCGGTGCTGACCGGTGTCTTTGGCGGTATTTTGCGTGACTTGTTGTCCGACCGTATTCCGCTGGTCTTGTCCGCGGAGCTGTACGCCTCCATTTCTGTTCTTGCTGCCTTTTCTTACGCGGGATTGATGGAGCTGGGGCTCAGCGCTGAGGTCGCTGGCGTAGTCACGGTATGCCTGGCGTTGGCGCTGCGCGTGGCCGCGATCTACTTCGGATGGTCGCTGCCGGTGTTTGAGTACCGGGGAGCCGAGCAACCCATGGACCCGCGCCTGCGCTTGTCAGCCCGCATTGTTCGGGATGGCGCCCGCAAGGCCAAGCGCAAAGCCGGCCAGGCCAAGGAGAATCTAAAGCACCCCAAGCGGGCTGGCTATGCCGCTTTGAGCAAGCTGGGCGTGAGCAAGAGCGCGAAGGGGCAGCGCGCGTCCCAGGATTGGGAACTCAATCGCGAGTGGAATGCCAACGACTAGGTAGGATCAGCATCCATGACTAACGTTCGCCTTCGCCTAGACCTAGCCTACGACGGCACCGACTTCCACGGGTGGGCCCGCCAGAAGGGGGATTTGCGTACAGTCCAAGGGGTTCTCGAGGACAATCTTTCAATGATCCTGCGCCACGACGTAGAGCTGACTGTTGCGGGGCGTACCGATGCAGGCGTGCATTCCGCGGGGCAGGTAGCGCACTTCGACGTACCGCCGGAGGCTCTAGAACAGCGATCGATTGATGGGGACCCGGCCAAATTGGTGCGTCGTCTAGCAAAGCTCCTTCCTGAAGACGTTCGTGTGCATGCCTGCACAGCGGCGCCAGAGGGATTCGACGCCCGCTTCTCGGCACTGCAGCGCCACTACGTTTACCGCATAACCACGCACCCACGCGGCGCACTTCCGACCCGCGCGCGGGATACCGCGCAGTGGCCAAAACCGGTGGACATTGACGCAATGCAGGAAGCCGCGACCACCTTGGTGGGTCTCCACGACTTCGCTGCGTTCTGTAAGGCCAAGCCGCACGCCACCACCATCCGGGACCTGCATTCCTTCGAGTGGGTGGACGTCTCCACGCCCACCGAGCCGCAGCTCTATGAAGCACGCGTGTCCGCAGATGCCTTCTGCTGGTCTATGGTGCGTTCCTTGGTGGGCTGTTGCTTGCGCGTGGGGGAGGGCGCACGCGACGTCGACTTCGCCGCAGCGATGCTCGCTGAGAATCAGCGTTCTTCCCAAATACCGCTGGCGCCAGCCAAAGGCTTGAGCTTGGTACGCGTGGACTATCCGGCCGATGAGGAGCTCGCGGCGCGCGCGGCGGTGACTCGGGATCGTCGCGCTGCGGATGACGTGCAGTTGGGCTAAAGTAGCGCGCAGACTTACACAAATAAGCGCAGTCGCGTGAGGCGGTGGGGTGCCGCCTTACAATCCTTAGGGTAGGGGTTCGTTGACGCCATCCGCGGGGTGCGCACTGCGCGTGAATTTCGGGGGAGGTTCGCATGGCTCGTCCCATGCCTACGACAAAAGCACACGTCTCAGGGTATAAGTTTCTGCGCCGACGGGTGGAACACGGCTTGGTTCTGGGCGATATCCGGATGATTCATGATCCGCTCGCCAAGCGGCGCCGCGCGCTCGTCTTCGGCATCATCGCCGTGGCCTTTCTAGGGGTTGGCTCGGGGCTTATGGCGTGGTTGCAACCCAATCCCAATCCGGGGGATGCGCCCATCGTGCGCACGGACCAAGGCCAGCTCTTTGTTCTGGTGAATGAGGCCTACCATCCAGTCGCTAATCTGACGTCCGCACGTTTGATTGTGGGCGAGCCGGCGACGCCGCATGCCATCGGCACGGACTTTCTGGGCGGTGCCCGCCTAGGCGCGCCGCTGGGAATTGCAGATGCGCCGAACTATCTGGCGGATCCCACCTCGCCGCATTCGGCGTGGGCAGCCTGCTATTCGCCGCAGGAAGACGTAGGCGATGAAAACCTCACCACCATCGACGACGATGCGGGGCGCCCAGGAGAGACCATCGTCGTGGCGAATGCGGATGTGCAAGGATTCACAGCGCAGGCCGCAGCCTTGGTGGAGTCCGGTGGCAAGAAGTGGTTGCTCACCGAGGCAGGGCGCGTGGCATTGCCCGCGGACACGAGCACACAAGGCAGGGTGCTGCGCCGCGCATTGGGGCTGCGCGATGACACGTATGCGTGGAAAATCTCGGAGGAGCTTCTCAATGCTTTCGCAGAGTTGCCGCCGCTGTCCTTTCCAGCGGAGCTACCGGAGATCCTGGATACCGGTGACGGCCTGTGGGCGCGCAGTGAGCAGGGAGTAGCAGCGATTACTCCCACCCAGGCGGAGATGCTGGTGGGGATGGGGGCGCAGCGCCTGAACACTGAAGCAACGGAGGTCGCAGCGCTTGGCGACGCCCCATTAGGCTTCAACCTGCCTTCTACCAGGTACGAGTTCCATGGCCCCGATGCGGGCTGGCTGTGCGCCAACGACGAAGGCGGAGGTGCTCTCAGCACACCAGTCGCGGGCAGCGTCGCCGTGGCGGGCGAAAGCGCTGCAGACCGGTTCGTGGGCCTAGAAGCTGGCGGGGTGGGCGTCGACAGTGGTCATGGCTACCATGTGATTTCCGCTACTGGACTTCGGCATGCAGTCTCCCAAGGCACCCTCATGGAGGCTCTCGGGACTACCAGTGACGTGCAGGTTCCTTGGGAAATTTTGCGGCTTCTGCCTGAGGGATCGCCCCTGGAGCGAGATGAGGCGCTGCGCGGCTGAAAGCGGTGCTCGGAAGAGATGCAGGCGGGCCGGACAGGTAGCTAGAATCAGTGCGCATGGGAACAATGCGCGAGGCGGTGCATGAGCGCGTAGAGAATTTTCGTGACCGGCACTCGCGCTCAAAGGAAGCCAAGTACGGCTTCTTGGTCCGTCCACTGACGCTGACCTTGGGATGGACCATCCTGATCGTCGGACTCATCACCATCCCGCTGCCCGGCCAAGGATGGCTCACCACCTTCGTAGGAATCGGGATTCTCTCCCTTGAGGTGCACTGGGCCCGTCACCTTTTGGAGTGGGGTGTTCACCAATACGATCGCTTCTTCGACTGGTTTGGCCGTCAATCCATGCGTACCCGCGCGCTGCTCATCACCTTGCTGATCGTGATTATTTGGCTCGTCTTCGCGCTCATTCTGTGGGGCTCATGGGCAACCGGATACCTGGACTTCCTCAACGGTTTCTTCGCGTGGTTGGGAATCACGCGTCCCGAATTCGGCGCAGCGTAGCGCTTAAGACAACAAGCCCGCCCAATGAGGCCACGAGCGCCATCAACCGCGCGGGCGCAACACTGCGTTCAGCGGCGGCTGGCCGAACAACTACGGACTTTTCTGGTGCAGCTGCATCAGCGCTCGCGTTGGGGCTTTCCCGATCCTGGTGGAAGGTCAGGGCGCTGAGCGGATCGATGAAACCGTTGCCTGGTTCGGCAGCAGCATAGATGCGGGCACGCAGCTTCGCGGGGCTTTCATGCGGATAGCGCTGCGCGAGCAAGGCGACGGTTCCGCTGAGAACCGGTGCGGCAAAGGAGGTGCCGTGGAATGGGGAGGGCTGGCCGTCGCCGGTGGTCTTGGCGCGTGCCCACTCGCCGCCAGGGGCTAGCGCCAAGGGCACGTGGCCGTCGGCGCTGAGACGACGATCCTTGTCGTGAATAGGGATGGAATACTCGGCGACGTCGTGGGCGTTTGCCAGTGCGCCCACGGCCAGCACGGTGGCAGCATGCGCAGGATAGACCACGTCTTCTTTGGTGCAGCCGCCCGAGGACGCATTGCCGGAAGCTGCAACAATCACCGCACCGCTATCCTCGGCCCGCTGCAACGCGGCGTCGAGATCGCGCGTGTCCACCCGGTGTGCGTCCTTGCGCGGAACGCAGGAAATTACAGAAATGTTGATGACTTTGGCTCGCTCATCCAGAGCGCTGTTGATCGCAGCGGCAAGCGTCTCCAAGGTCCCGGAGGAACTGAGGTTGTCCTCTGAGCGATGGCGGTAGTGCCCGCTGGTCTGCCGGATAGACACAATTTCCGCACGGGGTGCGATGCCGATGTCATAGCCAGCAATCACGCCGGCGACGGCCGTTCCATGGATATCGCAATCCCGTAGGGAATCGGGTTCTTCCGGGGTGACGAAGTCGCTGCCGCCGCGTAACGCCCGTAGTTGCGGATGCGGGCTGACACCAGTGTCGATGACGGCCACGGTGATTCCTTCACCGGTGGCAAAGGAATGCAGCCGTGCCCGGTACGCCGCTTGTTCCTGCGAGGAACGCGGTGAACGCTCCGCAGGAATAGGCACTGCGCATGCGACGTCAGGTTCGCGGGCCTGCGCCGGCGCGGGAAGAATCAACGACACCCCAAGAAGCATCAATGTAGCCGCCACCCGAAGTGAGCGGGCGAGAGCGCAGCCTGAGGCAAAAGACTCCTGAGCTTGCATGGCGTTTCCTATCCGAGACCACGGATGAGAAGGAAGATGCCTGCCACGTGTGCGGCTAGCGGTAAGCACGCCGCAATCGCGAGCGTCTCAGCGCGCTCGCACCACGCAATCGTGGTGGGCGCAGCCAGCGCAACCTTGGACGCCCACAGGGGAGTGGACACCATCGCGGCGAGCACACCTACAGCGAGTGCGCTGAGTACCCAGATGCTCCACGGCGGACTGGTGGTGAGAGTGCTCCAGCTGCGGGCAGCATAGATAGCGGCCACAGCCGTGGCGGCCACCGCCAGCCCAGTCAATGCCCACGATGACACCACGCGGGCATGGCGTACCGCATGCAGCACCGTGGCGCCAGCGAGTGCCACGCACAAGAGCTGGGCGAAGAGGACCGCCACCAGGTTGGTAGAGCTCACCGGCATTACGGCCAGAAGCGCCAATGCCGGAAGGCCCGCCGCGGCAGCGCCGATGCACACGCCCTCGTAGGCCAGCCCGGCGCGATCTGCGCGCTGATCCACGTCATCCTGCACGGAGTCCGAGACGTTGAGGTCTTGACCCGCGGTGGGCAGTTGCGGGACCTTGAGCCCGACTAGGTGCGTGGTGAAGGAGGGCGCACCGGCCAGCAGTATCACCGTCGCGGCGAGCGCGCATGCAGCGCCTGCTGAGGGAACTACTTCCGGGGCCTGGGTGCCCACGAGGTCGGCGCCCTGCGCGCCGGGGAGTAGGCTGCCTGCGGCGCCGATCGCGCACAACAATGCGGTGGTTAATGTGGCAAGGCTCAAGCGCATCCCGCCTAGTTTGGTGACGTGGCAGGCTGCCAGAGCAATAAGCGCACCGACGCACCCGGCCCAGAGCGCCCAGGGGCGTTCGGCTTCTTGGGGCGAGATAAACACCCAGCCCGCGACGGCTGCCGCAGCGATACACAGGCAGGTCAAGAGAGCCGAACGCGTCCATAACGCCAGTATGAATGTCCCAAGTGCAACGAGCATGGCGGCCGGAAGCAGGCCCAGCGTGGCCGCGATGATGCTGCTTGCGGCAAGCAAACCGGCGCCGGCCCACACGGTTGCGGATTGCGCTGGCAGTCCCGCCGCCGCATTGTGGGCTAGAGCTTCTGCCGCGTCACGCACTACCGGCGCCGGTTTCTCTTCGACCGGCTCGATGATGAGTACCGAGCCTTCACGCAACGGTGTTCTTTCGAGCATGGTGCTAAGCGGGATTGCCTTGCCGCCCGCAGTGCTTGCCTGGAGTGGGACGGTGAAAATGGGGGCGTCGACAAGCTGCATCAGCTCCCCTAAAGACTCCCCAATGCTGGCAGCCAGCGGCAGCGCAACGTCTGCCTCCTTGCGGAATTCAAAAATATGGAATCGCACCGTGACCCGCACTGATTGCGTCTGCGTGGTGCTCAAAACTTCCGTCATGCAGAAATCCTCCCCCGAGAAAAACTGGTGCCTTATGGGCCTTCCCCACAAGGCTTCCCCCTTGCCTAACTCCACACATTGTGGCTTACTAGTGGCATCGTGTCCACCGCAAACGGTTAATCCGATTCACGGTGATGCATGGTGTAGGGCTGGGGTGCCGTGCACTGTGCAACGTAGTGAAAAGCAGTGGGGACGTGGGGAAATCGGAGGGATTTTATGGGGGAATTATGTCCATACCTGGACTCTCACATGCGTTATACAACGGAGTAAACAATTCGCTTGCGCGCGAAAAGATTGTCGAAGTACTAGATTCCGGCCAGCGTGAACCGGCACCACCTTTGCCGCAAGGCAGCGTGGATGCGGAGGCAGTGCCGGAGGCGGTGCGACCGCAACCGGTGCCTTTGATACGTATTCTTATGCCGCTGGTGATGGTTGGCGCGATGCTGGGCATGGTCGCATTGATGGTGTTGGGTGCGGGGCCAGAACGCCGCGTGAGCCCGATGGGCTTGATGTTTCCGCTCATGATGCTGGCGAGCGTCTTCATGATGTTCAATCCACAAGGCGGCGATCAGAATCCCGATGAGACGCGGCGGACCTACCTGCGGCACCTGAAGGCGTTGCGGGAAAAAGTCTTGGAGCTGTCAGCGGCGCAACGCGCGCATGAGGAGCACCGAAATCCGGCGCCCGAACAGGTGGCAGCGTTGGTGGGAAGTTACCGGATGTGGGAGCGCGTCGCCGACGACCCCGATGCGCTTGAAGTGCGCGTGGGCACTGGGCCGATGTCTTTGTGCGTGCCCATCAACGTGCCTGATTCAGGTGCCACGGAAGACCTTGATCCGGTGTGTGCGGTGAGCGTGCGGCACACGGTCAATGCCTTGCGGACGTTGGCGGAGATGCCGGTGGTCATTCAGCTGCAGGCATTTACCTGCCTGGGGCTTTCGGGGGAGCGAGCCGCGGATGTGGCACGCGCGATGTTGCTGCACTTGGCCGTGGCCCATGGCCCGGAGACGGTGGGCATTGAGCTGCACCCGCGGTGCAACACTGAGTGGGAGTGGGTCAAATGGTTGCCGCATACGAAAAGGCCTGAGCAGGCACGGTTTCGCATTGTGCTTGTCGACGCCACCCGCATCCCAGCGCATGCCGATCTACCGGAGGATGATGAGGTCACGAGCTATCTCTGCGTGGGCGTGCAGCGGCATACGCCGCTTGGGCAGCGTGCGGAAGAAGACGGAATCTTTCTCGTAGCAGGCGAGGATTTGCAGGTCGTTACCGCTGCAGGGGATGAGGTACTGGGTGTGCCCGATGACGTCGATGCTGAGACAGCGCTGCTGGTCGCGCGACAGCTGGCACAGTATCGCCGTCCCGACTTGCACGGCGCGGTCCGCTCGCGCAGGCGCAGTAACGACCTCATGGATCTGGTGGGCTGTGGGGACATCGATGAGCTGGCCGCCAGTGGAATGTGGGCGGGCAGACAGGCTGAGCAACGCCTCAAGGTCCCGATTGGGCTGGACGAGGTGGGGCAACCGGTGTACCTCGACCTCAAGGAATCCGCACAGGGCGGCATGGGGCCGCATGGCCTGTGCATTGGGGCTACCGGCAGCGGAAAGAGCGAATTGCTGCGAACACTCGTGGCCTCACTTGCTGCGACCCATAGTCCGAAAGAACTCAACCTAGTCCTGGTCGACTTCAAGGGCGGTGCGACCTTCCTGGGCTGCGATACGCTGCCGCATACCTCGGCTGTCATCACCAACCTGGAAGGAGAGTCCACGCTGGTGGAGCGTATGCACGATGCCATTTCTGGTGAGATGAATCGCCGTCAAGAGCTGCTGCGCGCAGCAGGAAACTTTGCCAACGTCGATGCTTTCAACGCCGCTCCGCGCGCGGTAGAGGAGTTTGGCCGCATCCCGGCTCTTGTCATCGTGGTCGATGAATTCTCTGAGCTGTTGGGACAGCATCCCGACTTCGCGGAGCTCTTCGTCGCGGTGGGCAGGCTTGGCCGTTCCCTGCACGTGCACCTGTTGCTGGCTTCGCAACGCCTAGAGGAAGGGCGGTTGCGTGGACTGGATTCTCACTTGTCCTATCGCATTGGTTTGAAGACTTTTTCTGCTGCGGAATCACGGCAGGTTCTCGGCGTCACGGACGCCTATCATCTGCCCGCCCAGCCCGGCGCGGGCTATCTTAAGACGGATGCCGACGCGCCAACGCGCTTCCAAGCCGCCTACGTTTCGGGCCCGGTAGAGCGCCGCGTCGCAGCACCAGAATCCCAAGGCACTGCGGACTCCGCGGGGCGAATGCAGCAGACGCGGCCGCGCGTGACGTTCTTCTCCGGATGGGCGCCGGCACAGGATGAGGACGTTGACGCGCACGCAGTAGCAGCGCAGCACACGGTGGTTGATGAGTCGCAGTCGCTTCTCGACGCCCTCGTTGCAGCCGCCGAGCTGGAGGCGCGGCGTCGCCAGCAGCATGCGCACCGCATTTGGCTGCCGCCGCTGCCGCCTGTGGTGGAGCTTTCCGCAGTGGTGGCAACACCTGAAGACCGGGGCAGGAATGCAGGTGCACAGCCCTTCCTAGAGGCGGCGATCGGCATCATCGATAGGCCTTATTACCAGCGTCAAGACCCGCTCGTGGTGGATCTTGCTGCGGAAGGCGGGCACCTCGCCATTTGTGGCGGCCCGCAATCCGGAAAGTCGATGGCCCTGCGCAGCGTGGTGACGGCATTAGCTGTGGTGAACAAACCGGCGCACGTGCGCTTCTACGTCATTGATCTGGGTGGTGGGCAGTTGACCGCGCTAGCACGGCTGCCGCACGTTGCGGGAGTGGCCAGCCGGGATGAGCCCGAGAAGGTCCGGCGAATTGTGGATGAGGTGGCGGGCCACATTCGCCGCCCCAGTGAACCACATACGTTCCTCGTCATCGATGGATGGCATCACATCGGCACTGCCGGCGCCGAGTACGAAGACCTGGCGGAGCCCGTCACCGCAATCGTGGCCGATGGTGCATCGGCGCGGGTTCACGTGGTGGTCACCACCAACCGGTGGACTAGTATGCGCCCGAATGTCCGCGATCTGATTTCCCAACGTCTTGAACTGCGCCTTGGCGAAGCGATGGATTCGCTCATCGACCGCAAAGCGCAGCAGAAGCTCCCCGCCGCGCCGGGCCGGGGACTCACGGTGGGCGGCGAGAACATGCTCATTGCGGCCACGGCCAATCAAGACCTAGCGCATGTCGCAAGGATTCACGTCGATTCTGAACCGGTGCCTGCACTCAAGATGCTGCCGGACGTGCTGCGTGAGGTCGAAAACGTGGAAGGAATCAGCGGAATCACCTGGGGTATCGGCGGGCCCGACCTGGAACCGCTGGCCTGGGATCCCGCGGCGACGCCACACGTGGTGTGCGTGGGCTCCCAAGGCTCTGGAAAGTCAGCGTTTCTCAGCACTGTGTTGCAAGGAATAGAAAAGCTTCCGCGGGAGGAAGCGCGCATCGTCGTCATCGACCACAGGCGCGCGCACCTGGGGACACTCGAACCTGACATGGTGGCGGCCTACGCGGCCAACACCGCGGCCACACAGCAGACGATCATCGATACAGCGCGCACCCTGGAGGCGCGTCTTCCTGGCGCGGACGTGACGCCCGCTGAGCTCGCCGCGCGTTCCTGGTGGCAGGGCCCGGACATTTACCTGGCAATTGATGACTTGGATTTGGTCAGCGAGATTGCCTTGGCGCCTTTACTTGAACTGCTTCCGCATGCGCGTGATATCGGGCTGCACCTGCTGATTGCTCGCAAATCGGGCGGAATTGGCAGGGCACTTTATAGCCAGTTCCTCTCCGCCGTCCGCGACCTTCAACCCGCAGTATTTCTTCTCGACTCCGATCGTGAGGAAGGCACCATCTTCGGCCTCAAACCCGCGGCCCAACCACCTGGACGCGGTCAGTGGTCCATTCGTGGCGCCCTCGTTGGCGTTGCCCAATCTCTTTACACCGAATCAACCCAGGAGAACTTCTCATGACTTCCACTCTTTCCGGCCAATTTACTTCCGCAGGGCTCGGCGACACCGACACTCTCATAATCACCATTTTGGATGCAGCCACCATCTACGAGGGCCCAGAAACGGTCTATCGTTATGACCTTCCCGGTACCGGCATCGTGGATGGCTGGGCGCTGTCCCCAGTAGTAGAGCAGTGTTCCAAGATTTGTGGTCCGCAATGGCCAGAGGTAACAGCTGAGGTCATCGTCGACGTTTCCGGCACAGAAATTTCGGTGGAGGCGTCGGCAATTTTGCGTAGGCAACTCGAAGTGGCGGGGGTCTTGGTGGCTTCAGATACCGATGCCGAATACGCCGGGCCTGTATTTACACCCGACATGGAACCCGCAGAAACGCCGACCCAAGAATTCCACGTAAAGAACACTTCAGTCACCGAGCGCCCAAGTGCAGGATATGAACTTGATGATCGTGGGTACCAGGAGCACATGCTTGACGACGCCGCGACTTCGAAACCTAAAGCAAAGCCCCGCAAGGCAGCCAAGCGGCCGAAACTCAAGCCCCTCTCATTGCCCGCCTGGTTTGATCCTTTTTATGCGGGTATTGCTGCAGTCGTATTCACTGTCGCTGGCCTGTCCTGGTGGGCAATGGGGCGCCACGAGGAACAAGCATCAGTAGAGCGACTTTCGCAGACGGTAGCCCAAGCGCCACAACCAAGCGCTGCGCCAAGTAGCGTCCCTGCCGCTGAGGAAGCCAAACCGGGTTTGAACCCAGGGCAGAAGGAACTCGACGTTGAGGGGATGAACGTGGTTCTCCCACAAGGTTTCCACCCCAAGGTTGAAGATGGCGTGGTGACAGTAACCGGTGAGGACCCGAATTTGCGCATTTTGCTTTCCGCCGATCCCCTCTACGCAGTGCCAGTGGACATGCTTTTTAAGGAGCTGCACGCGGAAATCGAAACGGATCCCGCTTTGTCCGAGCCAAGGGAGGAAGCTGGGCGCTTAAACTATCTGGAAGATCCCGGCGATGGTTCCAAGGTGTCGTGGATGACATGGGCCGATGGCGAGCACCAGCTTTCGGTTGGATGCCATACGCGCTACGAGCCGAATGTGGTGCAAAAAGCCGCCTGCCGCATGGCAGCGGAGTCATTGGTGAAGAAGAACTAAAGAGTTTTTCGGTTCCGGGGAACCGATTCTGATTCAGCGCAGTCTAATAAGTATGAGAAAGCCGCACTCGGCTTTTTCGGGGGAAATACACACCACTTTGAGCCCAAGGAAGGGGCAAGAAATGACTCAGCTGTTTAAGACTGAAGCCGATGTAATGGTGGCTACTGCTGGACGCGTGGACTCCACCAATGACGAGGTGCAGGGGGAACTCACTCGTCTGCAGGGCGTCGTGGACTCGGTGCGTTCCAACTGGGATGGCCGTGCGCAGGTCTCATTCGACAATCTCATGCAGCGCTACAACACCTCGGCACAGCAGCTGCGCGAGGCGCTGACCGCAATCTCTGACAACATCCGTGACAACGCTCGCAACTTCGACGATGTAGAAGCCACCAACGCGCAGGCCTTTTCCAACGTCGGCGGAGCAGGCCTTGCCCTCTAAGCCGTTCAAGGCTTAAAACTCACAGCACAACTGGCAATCACAGGAAGACGCAAAGAAGGAAAACATGTCTGCTATCAAGTACGAATTTGGCGCCATCGCGGGTGCTGCTGCCGATATCAACTCCACTTCCGGCCGCATCAACGGTTTGCTCGGGGACCTCAAGTCCACCCTGCAACCAATGGTGGCTACCTGGGAAGGCGAATCGGCCGCGGCTTATAACGAGGCGCAGGCAAAGTGGGACAACGCTGCTGCAGAGCTCAACACTGTTCTGGCCACCATTTCCAAGACCGTCTCGCAGGGCAACGACGCAATGAGTGACGTCAACCGCCGTGCGGCAGCAAGCTGGGGCTAAGGAGGAGTTGCTCATTCGCATCGAGCCGGGCCAATCTTCTTAAACACACCACACCGAGTAGGGAGCAAGGCGAACGCAACTGGTCTCGATGCACGCACCCCGGGCTTTGATATAAGCCCGGGGTGCGTATGTTTTCGCACCCTTAGTGCGAGAGGGGCGTCGCCAAGCAAAGCGTTTTGGGTTTTGAGCAGCTGACGGCTAAAGTTGTAGCCCTATGTGTTTGCATCCTTTTGGGGTGCGCGCTTTCTGCAGGTCTCCACCGGCCGCTGTACGGAAGCGTAAGGCATTCATAGCGTTGGCCGGCAGTCCTCAGACAGACTTTCAAGGAGTCATTTTGTCTACTTTCCACCCGAAGAGCGGTGACATCACCCGCAAGTGGTACGTCATCGACGCTACCGATGTGGTGCTGGGCAAGCTTGCTTCCACCGTTGCAGACATGCTGCGCGGTAAGCACAAGCCACAGTTCGCACCGAACGTTGATTGCGGCGACCACATCATCATCCTGAACGCGGACAAGATCCACGTTTCCTCCAACAAGCGCGAGCGCGAAATGCGCTACCGTCACTCCGGTTACCCGGGCGGCCTGAAGTCCATGACTCTTGGTCAGTCCTTGGACGCCAACCCGGTTCGCGTTATCGAAGAAGCTGTTAAGGGCATGATGCCGCACAACAAGCTTTCCGACGCCTCCATCAAGAAGCTGCACGTCTTCGTTGGTGAGGAGCACCCTTACGCCGGTCAGAAGCCGGAGACCTTCGAGTTTAAGCAGGTGGCACAGTAATGACCGAGCAGAACATCGCAAACGCTGACAACAACGTAGCCGACGCTGCCGACATCGCTGCAGCAACCGCTGCTACCGAGGAGTTCACCAACACCATCGGTGATTCCATCGCTACCTCCACCGAGGCAGAGGTTGAGACCGCTGCTCCGATTCACGAGGGCCCGATCCAGACCGTTGGTCGCCGTAAGCGCGCCATCGCTCGTGTTCGCCTCGTTGCTGGTTCCGGCGAGATCACCGTGAACAGCCGTTCCTTCGACAACTACTTCCCGAACAAGCTGCACCAGCAGGACATCCTCCTGCCGCTGACCCTGCTTGAGCGCGAAGGCCAGTTCGACATCAAGGTCACCGTTTCTGGCGGCGGCCCAACCGGCCAGGCAGGCGCTCTGCGTCTGGCTATCGCCCGCGCACTCAACGTCTACAACCCGGCTGACCGCCCGGCCCTCAAGAAGGCTGGCCTGCTCACCCGTGACGCACGTGCCGTGGAGCGTAAGAAGGCTGGTCTGCACAAGGCACGTCGTGCCCCGCAGTACTCCAAGCGTTAATTCTTCGCTTACGTACAGCTCGAGCCGTTGCTTCCTTTTCGGAAGTGACGGCTTGTGCCGTTTTCGCACCCGGCAAGGCTTACCTCATGCTGCGTGGTGGTGGGGCCAAAGTGCATAATTGAATCCATGACTCGACTTTTCGGAACCGACGGCGTTCGTGGTCTCGCGAATGAAAAACTCACCCCTATCCTGGCTCTGCGGTTGGGACAAGCGGCGGCGCAGGTGCTCACGGCAAACCGTGAGTCTTATGAGCGCCGCCCACTAGCCATCATTGGACGCGACCCCCGTGTCTCCGGCGAAATGCTGGATGCCGCCATTGCTTCTGGCCTGTCCTCCCGTGGCATCGACGTCGTGCGGGTGGGAGTTTTGCCCACCCCAGCTATTGCATTCCTGACCGATGATTATGGGGCAGACCTGGGCGTGATGATTTCCGCATCCCACAACCCGATGCCAGACAACGGCATCAAGTTCTTCTCCGCGGGCGGCAAGAAGCTGCCTGACGACGTCGAGGATCGGATCCAGGCCGCCATGGAAACCCTGACCGAGAATGGGCCTACGGGTACCAAGCTCGGCCGCATTATTTCCGAAGCTCCGGACGGACGTGAGCGCTACCTGAAGCACCTAGCCGAGGTGGTCACCACTGATCTTTCCGGAATCAAGGTAGTTGTTGACACCGCAAACGGTGCCGCCTCGAAGGTTGCGCCGAAGGCATACGCGGATGCCGGTGCTGAGGTCATCGCAATCCACAACAAGCCGAACGCGTTCAACATCAATGAAGACTGCGGTTCTACCCACATCGAGAAGACCCAGGCGGCCGTGGTGGAACATGGCGCTGATCTCGGCTTGGCGCACGACGGTGACGCGGATCGCTGCCTGGCTGTCGACGCCGAGGGAAACGTCGTTGACGGTGACCAAATCATGGCCCTTCTGGCAGTGGGCATGAAGGAAGAAAATGACCTGCGTTTCAACACTCTCGTTGCAACGGTGATGTCCAACCTTGGCTTGAAGCTGGCCATGCAGGAGCAGGGCATTGAGGTTAAGGAAACCGCTGTCGGTGACCGCTACGTGCTGGAAGAGCTCAACCGCGGTGACTACTCGCTGGGCGGCGAGCAATCTGGACACTTGGTTCTGCCTGATGACTGCACCACTGGTGATGGCACCCTGACTGGTTTGTCCATCATGGCTCGCATGGCTAAGTCGGGGAAGTCCCTCAAGGAACTGGCATCAGTGATGACTGTGCTGCCGCAGGTGCTCATTAACGTGCCTGTCTCTGATAAGTCCAGCATCATGTCTTCCGCCGAAGTACTGGAAGCAATTGCTGTAGCAGAAGAAGAGCTCGGTTCCACCGGCCGCGTGTTGTTGCGTCCGTCTGGCACGGAGGAGCTGTTTCGCGTGATGGTTGAGGCCGCTGAGAAGGAGCAGGCCCGCAAGGTTGCTGGAAGGCTCGCAGCTGTAGTCTCCGCAGTCTAATCCGCAGACTGAGCGGTAGCCGGGAGCCACGAATTTCTTGTGGTTCCCGGTTTCTGTAGTTTTGGGGGAACCGTCAGAGGCAAAGCGCAGTCCAATAAGGGCAGGAATTGATCTCGGCTGGCCTAGGAGTGCCTACAGTGACGGATGTATTTTTTGATGAGCAAGATATAGCTCAGCGTATTAACCGCGTCTTGGATGAGACACAAATTCAACGCATCGCCCATCTAGCAGATGCTCCCTCGTTTCCGCCCAGTGCCGCTGGGCGCGACTTTGCGGGACATGGGGCGCGGATTCAGGAGATGTTGGAACGCCTGCATGAGAGAGGCACGTGGCGTTTGGACAGTATAGCTTCGCACGCCGAAGCAGTACGGGCGCAAGTACAGGAATTTTCAGAGGCCGATATTGAGCATTCTGGGAATTTGACTCGCGTAACCCCGGACTTGGCGGGAGGGGAGAAATGAGCACGGCTACCAAGTCTTTGTTAGGGGACTATTCGCAGGCGGTGTCGCAGTTTCAAGCGGCAAGCCAAGGCTCATATGGTGGTCCGAGCACTCCGCTTGACCTACTTGGGAGTATGATTGGTTCTGTTGACGGAATCAAGCCTCAAGAGCTGGTGCAGGGCACTATCGCGGCGATGGGCGGTAAACGCCCAGCACGTGGCGGGGGAGGGCTGAAGGGTTTCCTTGTAGGGGTAGTGCTGAGCATTGCCGGCGACGCTTTGCTGGAACACCTCGGCGGTGTGCAGGAGGACTTCGAAAAAGAACGGGACGAGGCGGATGAGCTGACTGATAAAGCACAACAATGCTCTAACGCTATTGAAGAAATCGTCGATGTCTCTGACACAGCTTTGACGGAACTCATTTCTGCAGTTGTGCCATTGCTCAACATCTTGACCATGATCGCGGCAAAGCATCCGCTAGGGCGTTTCATTGTTCCCATTATCGCGACCATTGGCGCTGACCTTATCGAGCGCACGAATGACACAATCGTCAATACATGCCGTGACCGGGACTCCGCAATTGAACAGTGCTACGACAAATTCGAGGAGAGCTGCACAAAGGTTTGTGAACGCCAGCTACCCGAAACCGCACCAGATCCAGCTCGCAAGTGCCCGCAGCCAGCGGCAGAGACACCTTGTCAGCCCAGTTCACCAGGCGGGGTGATCCCAACGGCGCCTGCGCAAAAAACTGAACCACTGACAGCAGGGGGCGCTGATCCAGTCGTCGAGAAGCAAGCGTGTGAGACGAAGCCAAGCAACGCACCCAAGGAGGAGTCGCACCCAGAGCCGAATCCAAAACCCAAACCAGAACCAAAACCTGAACCAAGACCTGAACCAAAACCTGAACCAAGACCTGAACCAAGCCCAGAACCACGGCCTGAGCCGTGTCCCAAGCCGGAGCCCAAGATTAAGCCAGCACAGGTGCCGTGTCCGGAAGAACCAGAACCAAGACCTGAATCAAAACCAGACCCAGAGCCGTGCCCGCAGCCAGAAGAACAAAAACCTGTGGAGAATGAAGAAACACCCACGGATGACTGCGAGCACGATTGCAATGACGAGGCTCCCGTTGCCGAATGCGTGCCAGAGCAAGCATGCTGTGGTTGCTTGGGTGCGCTCGGGGTTGGAGTAGCCATCATGGGGGTTGGGCTTTTAATAGCGGCGGCAGCAGAATGCCTTGAGAATATGCCGGAACCTGAGGTGCCGGCTCCCGAACCGCCCCCAGCACCAGAGCCGCCAGCACCTGAGCCATGCCCAGAGCCAACTAATGACGGCGTGATTCCACCACCACCGGAGCTAGCGGAAGTAAAGGAACCGCCGCCACCGCCGGAAAAGGTGGCACACATGCAGGCCGCTACGGCGCCTGAACCAGTAGCTGTACCGCAGGAATCTGCTGCTCCAGCGCCAGCTCCGGCCCCTAGCCCGGCGCCTGCTCCGGAACCGGCGCCCACACCGCAACCAGAAGAAAAGACAGTTCACGCACGGAAGGCAGGGCAGTGGTAATGGCACCAGTAAATGATGAGTTTGCAGAGTTTGCGCGGGGGTTTAGGGAGCGCACCGCAGCCCGGCTGCTTGAGTTTGAAAAGGCGATGGCGAAGGCGCAGGATGAGCTCGAGAAGTCAGCTGAGAAAGCTACTGCAAGAGCACACATGGCTAAACAATCGCCGCAGTCGCAGACTGAGCGGCGACATCTGGGGCAAGGTCAGGTGGCCCAAAATCCGGCAGCGCAACGTTATATAGGAACATCCGGCCAGGTTAGTTCCTCTAGCAGGAGGGGCAACAGGCAAGTGAAGTCGGTGTTGCGGAGAGGAAATTAGTGCATCACATTGCCCGGTGCTGGCCACAATGCACAATGCCAGCCCGCGTTTAGCGGACTGGCATTGTGTTAGCTAGGCACCGGCGTGGTGTCTGTGGCATTTCAGTGGCCGTTTAGCTGTCCTTTTAGCCGCGGTGGATGCCTGCCTTTTGGGCTAGCTCTTCACCGAAGTAGCTCGTAACGCCCTTGGCGGTGGCGTCAGCTTCAGCGAAGTCGTCGTACTTAGACTCGCCGGCCAGAGTGGAAAGCAGGAAACCGGTTACTAATGCCCGTGCCGTTTCGGTCGCTCCAGCCTGGAACACGCCTGAGCCGATGGCTAGCTTGACCAAGCGATCCTCAGTGAAACCAGCCTGTGTTCCCTTGGCGAGCTCGCGGTAGGCGACCTTGCCGCCCCAGTTGTTTGCCAGCTCGGCCGGGTTACCCGCGCGGAACAAATCCTCGCGCTCAGAGCCCAAGATCAGTGCTGGGGCGGTAATCGAGCGGGCTGCCGCGTAGGAAGAAGGCGCAGTATCCGCTGGATAAATCGCAGCAACGGCGCGAATCTTTGGGTTATCAACTGCAGTCAAGGCAGCGACGCCGCCACCCATGCCGTGGCCTACTACGCCAAGCTTGGACGGAGAAACCGCAATTTTGCCGGTTCCCAGCTTTACACCCGCAGCAATTTGTAGCGAAGACTCCAAATCTGCCGCCAAGTTGCGGTGATTTGGCACTAGGCCGGTTTCCGTATCTGGAGCGACTACAACGATTCCCCAGCTTGCCAAGTGGCGCAGCGTGGCGTGGTAGTTCTTGACCTTCTTGGTCCAATCATGGGCGAATGCCACAGCAGGCAGGCCTTTTCCCTCAGCCGGGGTATAAACCTTGCCGTTAATACCGGCGTAAGAAAGGTCGCCGACGAGAACGCGGTGCGGGCCGCGCTTGGACAGAGTTCCTAGATGCTTCTTTAGATTCGCAGACACGCATTCCAGAATAGAGGAAGAACGCCTTTGGGCGGTGGATAAGCGCCGCGAAAGGCTGCGTGGGGCTTGTGCAGCGTTGCGAAAAAGGGGGGCGTCGTCAAGCGCAAAGCGTGCAAAGAATGCGTGAATCTTGTCATTGGCAAACTTCAACCAATAGAAGCAAACAAAACGGAATGTTTCTAAACGCGCAGGGTAGTCCCAGTCCGAATTGTCTTAAAGGACGGTCTAGCTGGGGCTTTTCTTCTGCTTTTAGGGGGTTTATTACATGCAGTTTGAGAAGACAGGGGCGCGTTTCTTATGAGGTAAGATCTAAGCCTATGTGTGGAATTGTTGGATATGTAGGTCACTTCGCTGGTGACCGTGAATACTACGCCCTGGACGTCGTGCTCGAGGGCCTTCGCCGCCTTGAATACCGCGGTTATGACTCCGCTGGTGTCGCGATGTACGCCGATGGTGAAATCGGTTGGCGCAAGAAGGCAGGCAAGGTTGCGGCGCTCGACGCCGAAATCGCAGCTCGTCCGTTGAAGGACTCTGTCTTGGGCATCGGTCATACTCGTTGGGCAACCCACGGTGGCCCGACGGACCTGAACGCTCACCCGCACGTCGTTGATGGTGGCAAGCTGGCAGTCGTGCACAACGGCATCATTGAGAACTTCGCTGAGCTGAAGACTGAGCTGGCTGCTAAGGGCTACAACTTTGTTTCTGAGACGGATACTGAGGTTGCAGCAACGCTTCTGGGAGACATTTTCCACAACGAAGCTGGCCAGGACCTTACCAAGGCAATGCAGCTGACCGGCCAGCGCCTCGAGGGCGCGTTCACTCTGTTGGCTATTCACGCCGAGCAGGCCGACCGCATCGTGGCTGCCCGCCGCGACTCGCCGTTGGTTATCGGTCTGGGCGAGGGCGAGAACTTCTTGGGCTCTGACGTCTCCGGCTTCATTGACTACACCAAGTCCGCAGTGGAGATGGAAAACGACCAGGTTGTCACCATCACCGCTGACGAGGTTGTCATCACCGATTACGCAGGCAACCCGGAACAGGGCAAGCCATTCGAGATCCTGTGGGACGCTGCTGCTGCAGAAAAGGGCGGCTTCAACTCCTTCATGGAGAAGGAAATCCACGACCAGCCAGCTGCCGTGCGTGACACTCTTTTGGGCCGTTTCGACGAGCAGGGCAAGCTGACTTTGGACGAAGTCCGCATCGATGAATCAATTTTGAAGTCCATCGACAAGATCATCGTCATCGCCTGCGGTACTGCGGCTTACGCTGGCCACGTTGCACGCTACGCCATCGAGCACTGGTGCCGTATCCCAACCGAGGTCGAGCTCGCGCACGAGTTCCGCTACCGCGATCCGATTGTGAACGAGAAGACGCTCGTCGTCGCTCTGTCCCAGTCCGGTGAGACCATGGATACCTTGATGGCTGTGCGTCACGCACGCCAGCAAGGTGCCAAGGTGATCGCTATCTGTAACACCCAGGGTTCCTCCATCCCGCGTGAGGCAGATGCTGCGCTCTACACCCACGCTGGTCCGGAAATCGCCGTGGCTTCCACCAAGGCCTTCCTGGCGCAGATCACCGCCACCTACCTGCTCGGTCTCTATCTTGCACAGCTGCGCGGCAACATGTTCGCCGACGAGGTCAACGCTGTTCTGCAGGAACTGCGTGACATGCCGGACAAAGTGCAGAAGGTCATCGACAATGAGAAGCAGGTCTACGACCTTGCCGTCTCGATGCAGGGTTCTGACTCCGTCCTCTTCCTGGGCCGCCACGTTGGCTTCCCAGTAGCGCTCGAGGGCGCGCTCAAGCTCAAGGAGATTGCTTACCTGCACGCTGAGGGCTTTGCTGCAGGCGAGCTCAAGCACGGCCCGATTGCGCTGATCGAGGAGGGGCAGCCGGTCTTCGTCATCGTGCCGTCTCCGCGCGGGCGTGACTCCCTGCACGCCAAGGTCGTCTCCAACATTCAGGAGATCCGCGCCCGCGGTGCCATCACCATCGTTATCGCTGAGGAAGGCGACGAGGCAGTAGAGGCATACGCTAACCACGTCATCCGCATTCCGCAGTCCCCGACGCTGATGCAGCCGTTGCTGGCTACGGTCCCGCTGCAGATCTTTGCTTGTGGCGTGGCCACGGCCAAGGGCTACGACGTCGATCAGCCGCGTAACCTGGCTAAGTCCGTCACCGTCGAGTAGACGATTAGCGCTACTTTTTAAGGCCGGGATTCCACCGTTGTGTGTGGAATCCCGGCCTTAATTATTGACGGGTCCACATTTTCAGGAGTCGGAGGCGATTGCGCTTGTGTCCAGTGGCACAATAGACCCATGCTTCGAACCAGAATCGACCTTGATGCCATCGCTCACAATGTCTCTTTGTTGAAGGAGAAGGTGGCGCCCGCGCAGCTCATGTGCGTGGTGAAAGCTGACGCTTATGGGCATGGCGTCAAGGAAGTAGCGCCCGTCATGGCGGCGGCAGGCGCGGATGCTTTTGGCGTCGCCACCCTTGATGAAGCCGTCGAGCTGCGCCGCAGCGGCATCGATCAACCCATCGCGGCTTGGATTTGGGATTCTACGGACGAGGTAGCGGAAGCACTGGCTTGCCGCATCCACATCGGCGTGCCCTCGCCCACCCACGCGCGCTGCCTAGTGGAGACGGAAGTCGCCGCGAAGGTGTACATCAAGGTGGAGACGGGCCTGCATCGCTCCGGCGTCGACGAGTCTGATTGGGACGAGGTCTTCGCGCTGTTTCGCGATGCCCCGCAAATCGAGGTCTTGGGCCTCATGTCCCACTTTGCTTGTGCCGACGAGCCCGATAATCCTTTCAATGATGAGCAGGAAGCGACTTTCCGCCGTGCAATTGAGCGCGCACGCGCTGCTGGCCTTGAGTGTCCTATCAACCACTTGGCCAATTCCCCGGCTGTGCTGGACCGTCCCTCTGCTTACTTCGAGCTCGTGCGCCCAGGCCTTGCGTGTTACGGGCTTGAGCCTATTCCCGGGCGCGACCATGGGTTGAAGCCTGCGATGACATGGGCGGCGTCGATTGTGAATGTAAAACCCATCGAGGCTGGGGAGGCGACCAGCTATGGCCAAACCTGGCATGCAGAAAAGCGTGGGTTCTTGGCCACGGTTCCGTGTGGTTACGCGGATGGATTGCCGCGCGATTTCCAGGGCAAGTTGCACGTGGGTATCGGCGGCAAGCTCTACCCGCAGGTGGGCCGCGTGTGCATGGATCAGATTGTGGTGGACCTTGGCGATAACGAGTATGGCGTGCAACAGGGCGATGAAGCCATTATTTTCGGGGTGGGCGGCATGAGCGCAACTGCGCTTGCCGACGCCGCCGGAACCATCAACTACGAAGTGATCTGCCGTCCGACCGGACGTTCCGTTCGGAAATATGAAGGGGGAATTCGGAAATGATCGGTGATTTTTCCCACTCGGGAACCCGCGAAATTGCGACCGCTGACGCAGCCCGCGAGTTCGGAAAAGAGCTCGGTGCAGTGTTGGAAGCTGGAGATTTGGTGATTCTTGACGGTCCTCTGGGCGCGGGGAAAACCACCCTTACGCAGGGAATTGCCGAGGGGATGCAGGTCAAAGGCAGGGTAACCTCACCCACCTTTGTGATCGCCCGTGAACATCGCTCCTTGGTGGGCGGACCGTCCTTGGTGCATGTTGATGCTTACCGGCTATTGGATCATTCGGAAAATCCTCTTGGTGAGCTCGACGCCCTAGACTTAGATACCGAGCTCGAAGACGCTGTGGTCGTTGCCGAATGGGGCGACGGATTCATGGACCAGCTGTCGGAGGCTTATCTCTTCATCAATATCAACCGCGAACGTGATGATGACACTCGAGTCATCACTTGGAACTGGGTGAACTAAATGCTTTCCTTCCTTGCTGAACAACCTCTCCTGACACTTTTTCTCATCATGGCGGTAGGTTTGGCTGTCGGCAAGGTAAGCGCCTGGGGCGTCTCCTTGGGCGCCGCTGCCGCGATGTTCGTGGCTCTAGGTCTTTCCACGGCGAATCCGGACATCGCGATTCCGCCCTTTGTGTATCAGTTCGGCCTGGCGGTCTTCGTGTACGTCATCGGCCTGAACTTTGGACAGTCCTTCTTCCGCGACTTCCTCTCCCGCGGTTGGAAGGTATCCCTGCTCATCGTCATAATGTTGCTGATCTTGGCAGGCGTCACGGTTGGCTTCCTGCATGCATTCGACCTAAATCCGGCTATCGCGGTCGGTACCCTCGCAGGATCTATCTCCTCGACGCCGGGTATGGCCGCGGCCGTCGAAGCTTTAGGCGGCGATTCCACGCCTGTGGTCGGCTACTCGCTGACTTACCCGGGCGCCGTCATCGGCACCATCATCGTTGCTGCCATCGGGGCGAAACTGCTGAAGGTTAACCACATCGATGACGCCAAAGCCGAAGGCATGATCGCCGCGCCCCTCGAATGGAAGGGCGTGCGTTTGGGCCGCGACTTTGCGGGAACAATCGACGATCTTTCCGCCATCACTGGTGAACGCATCATCGCAACCCGACACATCAACAACCCGCACGACCACAACTTGGCCTACCCGGAGCTGCCACTGCGCAAAGGCATGGAGATTATCGTCAACGGCACTGATGAGGCAATCGACAAGGCCATCGCCGTACTCGGCGAAGAGATCTACGTGAACCTGCACGAGGAAGATGGTCTGGTCTACCGCCGCGTCACCGTCTCCAATCCCGAGGTCGCCGGCCGCACTATTGATGAGCTCAACACCGAGGACAAGGGTTTCATCATCGCCCGCGTGCGCAAAGGCGACTCCGACGTGGTCCCTGCGCCCGAGATGGTGCTTAACTATTCCGACCGCGTCCGCGTCATCACCGCGCCAGGCCGCCTTGACGACGTCCGCCGCTACCTCGGCGACTCTGAGTCCAAGCTCGGCAACGTAGACCTCCTGCCGTTTGCCCTCGGGCTCTTCCTCGGCCTCGCCCTCGGCGCTATTCCAATCCCGCTGCCGGGCGGCACCACTTTGAGCCTTGGCTTCGGCGGTGGCCCCATTGTTATGGGCCTTATCCTCGGCGCTGTCGGACGTTCCGGCCCTATCAACTGGCAACTGCCTTTCCACGCGAAGCAGACTCTGTCCACATTGGGACTCACGCTCTTCCTGGCCGGTGTCGGTACCTCGGCTGGCGGTAGCTTCCGCGCCGCGCTTTCCGATCCTTCCTCCCTCATCTACATCGGCGTCGGCCTAGCGCTGACTCTCATTTCGGCACTCGGCCTGGCTGCGGGCAGCATGCTCCTGTTCAAGCTGAAATTTGACGAGGCCATGGGCGTCGTCGCCGGCATGACCACAAACCCGGCCATCATGGCCTACCTTAACCCGCAAACCGGCACCCAACTCGCGGAAAGGGGATACGCCACGGTCTATCCCACATCGATGATCGGCAAGATTCTGGTCTGCCAGGTGCTCGCGCTGCTGCTGGTCTAGGAGCAAAGACGCACGGTGCGGCGGCTACCGGATGGCTAACCTTCCAGGCGCTTCTTGTAGGATTAGCGGGGTCAACTACCCGTGACGTGCAAGGAGCGCTTTCATTATGACCAAATTCGGTCAATTCATCACCACTTTCCTCATCGGCCTGTTCATCATCGCCTTGGGCGCCATGATTGCACTGTCCAACATGCGTGAGCAGCCGCCAGTGGAGCGCACCCTGGAAAGTGCAATTTCGTCTCTCGACAAAACCAACCTCAGCGTCAGCGCCGTTGTCCCAAGCGAGGTCCTGGGCCACAAGTGGCAGGGCATGACCACTATCTGCGCTGACACCAAGAAGTCCGAAATCAAGGAAATCTACGGCATCAATGCAGAAGATTTGGGCATCACCGAAGACGTGGACAAGAACACCAATTACTTCGTAGCTATTGGCGGCCCAAACAAGTTCTATGCAGAAAAGCTCAACCGCGAGAAGATTAACCTGTGCCCAACGGGCCAGCCGCTGCAGCCTGCTTCGACTCAGAGCATTCTCCCGTTCGTCAAGGAAGGCGAGACCTGGAAGCTGGCCGCCTAATGCGCGTCCTCGCCATTGATACCGCCACCACTGACCTCGTGACCGGCGTGGTGGATACCGAAACCGGTGCAGTCACTGAGCGCATCCTGACTGACACCCGCGCGCACAACGAGCAGCTCATCCCCACGGTTGAGGAGCTGCTGCAGACCACGTCGCTGACTTACCCGGACCTTGACGCCATCGTGGTCGGTTGCGGTCCGGGGCCGTTCACCGGCTTGCGCGTGGGCATGGCCACCGCATCTGCGCTTGGCGACGCCCTTTCCATTCCGGTCCACGGAGTCTGCACACATGATGCCATCGCGGCGTCGGCAGCAGCACAGGGCCGCACCCTCGTGGCCACCGATGCCCGCCGCAAGGAAATCTACTGGGCAACCTATGAGGATGGGCAGCGCGTGGAGGGGCCGGACGTCGTCAAGCCTGCGGAGATTCAGGTCGCCGTGGACGCCGTAATCATCCCGGATAACCTCGTGGCAAAGCTTCCCGAAGAGCTGCAGAACCTGCCGCACACCGCGGCGAACCCACGCCCGGCGGGCCTGGTGGCTGTAGCCAACCTGGATGCCGCTCCGGAGCCGCTGACCCCGTTCTACCTGCGCCGGCCTGACGCGGTTCCGCCGAAGCCGAAGCCACGCTCCGCCGCGCTTCCTGACGTCGCCGGGTTCAACCTGTGAAACTCCGCGAACTCACCGCGGCAGACGCGCCCCGCTGCGCAGAGCTAGAAATCGTGCTCTTTCCGGGCGAAAGCCCGTGGCCAGCGGCGGCGTTCGTGCAGGAAATTGCCCAGCCGCACACGTTTTATCTCGGCGTAGAGGACGAGGAGACCCACACGCTCGTGGGCTATGCCGGAATCGGAATGATGGGGCCCGCGGCAGACCCGGAATTCGAGATTCACACCATCGGCGTCGACCCTGCCGCGCAACGCCGCGGGGTAGGGCGAATGATGATGGACAACATCGTCTACATCGCAGATCTGAAGAACGCGCCGGTCTTCCTTGAAGTTCGCGTGGGCAACGACCCAGCAATTGGTCTGTACGAAGCCTACGGTTTCATCAAAACCGGCATCCGCCGCAATTACTATCAACCTTCTGGCGCAGACGCGCACACCATGTTTCGGCCGCGCTCAAGTGAAAGGACCGCGAAGTGAAAATCCTAGGAATCGAGTCTTCTTGCGACGAGACCGGGGTGGGCATCATCGAGCTTTCCGCAGATGGGCATATGGAAATCCTCGCCGATGCCGTGGCTTCCTCGATGGAACAGCACGCACGTTTCGGTGGCGTGGTGCCCGAGATTGCTTCGCGTGCGCACCTCGAGGCGATGCCGCAGGTGATGCGCGCAGCCTTGGACGAGGCGGGCATTTCTAAGCCGGACGCCGTCGCCGCGACGGTAGGGCCGGGGCTTGCGGGCGCGCTGCTCGTGGGCGCTTCCGCGGCGAAGGCCTATGCTGCGGCGTGGGGCGTGCCTTTCTACGGCGTGAACCACTTGGGCGGTCACGTGGCGGTGGCGAACTTGGAAGGGGAGGAGTTGCCGCATGCGGTGGCCTTGCTGGTCTCCGGCGGGCATACTCAGCTGCTCGAGGTGCAGGCAGTGGGCAAGCCGATGAAGGAGCTGGGCTCCACGCTTGACGACGCCGCCGGCGAGGCCTACGACAAAGTCTCCCGCCTGCTGGGACTGGGCTACCCGGGTGGCCCGGTGATTGACAAGCTGGCGGCGCAGGGCGAGGCCACTATCGACTTCCCACGCGGTTTGTCGCGTGCGGAGGATCTGCGCGGCGAGCACCGCCATGACTTCTCCTTCTCAGGGCTGAAGACGGCCGTGGCGCGTTACGTGGAAAAGGCGGAGAAGGAAGGCCGCGTGGTCTCCATCGAGGACGTGTGCGCCTCCTTCCAAGAGGCCGTGGCGGACGTGCTGACGGCCAAGGCCATCCGGGCGTGCCAGGACACCGGCGCGAAGGTGTTGCTGCTGGGCGGCGGTGTGGCTGCGAACTCGCGGTTGCGTGCGCTTGCGGCCAAGCGCTGCGAGTCGGCGGGCATTGAGTTGCGGGTGCCGCGTTTCAAGCTGTGCACGGACAACGGCGTGATGATTGCGGCTGTGGCGGCGCAGCTGATTCATGAGGGCGCCGAGCCTTCCGGCTTGGCGTGCGGTACGGATACTCAGCTTGAGGTGGAAGTTCCGTTGGTCGCAGCGGCTGCGCGCTAACGTTCACCTAAAGTTTGCCTTCCTCCGGATGCGGGGTGGTGAAACCGGCGGTAATCTGCAGATCCGATACTGCCCACTTGGCTTTAAAAGGAGCTCTCATCCGCCATGACCACCGGTTTTCTTGTCAACCCTGATCTGACCCGCCGCAAGATCGAGTTCGAGCTTGAGCATGCCAACCAGTTCCTCGGTGGTGCTACCGAGGATCGCGTTTCCGTAGTCTTCCAGGACGACGGTTCCACCTACGCAGCACTCTTTAACCCACAGGCCAAGGCGGAGGGCGCGGAACCGAACCCGGTTGCCTCCCTGGCTCGCAATGCAGCCGACACCGGCAACTCTGCATTCCTGCAGGACCCAATCCGTGCGATTTCCGGCCCGGTCATCTTCGTCGAGGCGGATGGCGAGTCCGACAACTTTGATGCCGTCATCGATGCCGTCGAGAACGGCATCCGCGCGGTGCGCAACTACCGTGAGGATTTCCCGGAGGAGTACAACCTGTGGCGCGCAGCGGTAATTAATTCCGACAAGTCGGTCTAAGTTCCGCACTCCGCATTCCGAATCTGCCCCGCTTAGGCGGGGCTTTTCGTATATTCGCTAAGGGCGAACGGCGCGCGTCCGGTGTTTGTTGAGGGCTAGCAGTCGCGAGGGTAGAGTGCTAGGAAGGTTGTTTGACCCACAGTTGTTCACCCGCGACGACGGCTGTGCTGGACATCCACAACCGGCACATACAACTAACTTCCCGCTCCGCCACGAACCGTGGGGCAGGCAAAGATTTCATACGGAGGAATCATCATGGCAAACATCAAGCCGCTGGAGGACAAGGTCCTCGTTCAGATCGTCGAGGCTGAGACCACCACCGCTTCTGGTCTTGTTATCCCAGACTCTGCAAAGGAAAAGCCGCAGGAGGCTACCGTCGTAGCCGTAGGCCCGGGCCGTTGGAATGAGGACGGAGACGAGCGCATCGCCCTTGACGTTAAGGAAGGCGACACCGTCATCTTCTCCAAGTACGGCGGCACTGAGCTGAAGTACGACGGCCAGGAGTACCTCCTGCTGTCCGCACGCGACCTGCTCGCTGTCATCGAAAAGTAACCGAGAAGTAGGCGAAAACCCTATGGCAAAACTCATTGCATTCGACCAGGAAGCGCGCGAGGGCATCCAGCGCGGCGTCGACACGCTTGCCGACGCCGTCAAGGTCACCCTCGGCCCACGCGGCCGCAACGTCGTGCTCTCCAAGGCCTTTGGTGGCCCGACCGTCACCAATGACGGCGTCACCATCGCCCGCGATATCGACGTAGAGGATCCTTTCGAGAACCTCGGCGCGCAGCTGGTGAAGTCCGTGGCCGTCAAGACCAACGACATCGCCGGTGACGGCACCACCACCGCAACCTTGCTCGCTCAGGCACTCATCTTCGAGGGCCTGCGCAACGTTGCCGCTGGTGCTAACCCCATCGAGCTCAACCGCGGTATCGCCGCGGCGGCGGAAAAAACCGTCGAAGAGCTGATGAAGCGCGCAACGCCGGTGAACTCGGCGTCGGAAATCGCGCAGGTGGCAACCGTTTCCTCCCGTGACCCGGAGGTCGGCGAGATGGTCGCCGGCGCCATGGACAAGGTGGGCAAGGACGGCGTTGTAACCGTCGAGGAGTCCCAGTCCATCGAGTCCTCCGTGGACGTTACTGAGGGCATTTCCTTCGACAAGGGCTACCTTTCTCCGTACTTCGCTACGGAGGAGGAGACCTACAACGCAGTGCTTGACGACGCCGCCATCCTTCTCGTGCGCAACAAGATTTCCTCTCTACCGGACTTCCTGCCGCTGCTGGAGAAGATTGCTGAGTCGTCGCGTCCTACCTTGATCATCGCGGAAGATGTGGAAGGCGAGCCGCTGCAGGCTCTCGTTGTTAACTCCATCCGCAAGGTGCTCAAGGTTGCCGCAGTGAAGGCCCCGTACTTCGGCGAGCGCCGCAAGGGCTTCATGGATGACCTGGCTGTTGTCACCGGCGCCACCGTTGTGGACCCGGAGGTAGGCATCAACTTGAACGAGGTTGGCCTCGAGGTGCTGGGCTCTGCACGCCGCGTGACGGTTTCTAAGGAAGACACCGTCATCGTCGACGGTGCTGGCTCCGCTGAGGCAGTGCAGGAGCGTCGCGAGCAGCTGCGCCGCGAAATCGAGCGCACCGATTCCACCTGGGACCGTGAGAAGCTCGAGGAGCGTCTGGCTAAGTTGTCCGGCGGCGTGGCCGTCATCCGCGTCGGCGCTGCTACCGAGACCGAGGTCAACGAGCGCAAGCTGCGCGTCGAGGATGCCATCAACGCTGCCCGCGCGGCCGTCGATGAGGGCGTCATCGCAGGCGGCGGTTCCGCACTCGTGCAGATCTCCAAGGAACTGGAAAAATTTGCCGAGGAGTTCGAGGGCGAGGCCAAGACCGGTGTGCTCTCCGTATCCCGCGCGCTGACCCGCCCGGCTTACTGGATTGCGCAGAACGCTGGACTGGACGGTTCCGTCATCGTTGACCACGTTTCGGCACTCGAGAACGGCCACGGCTTCAACGCCGCCACCTTGGAGTACGGCAACCTGCTGGAGCAGGGCATCATCGACCCAGTTAAGGTCACCCACTCCGCAGTGGTTAACGCCACCTCTGTTGCCCGCATGGTTCTGACCACCGAGGCATCCGTAGTGGAAAAGCCAGCTGAGGAAGAAGCTCCCGCTGCTTCCCACGGCCATCACCACTAATTTTTAGCCGCGAATCACCCCGGGTCTCCCACGTGGAGGCCCGGGGTTTCGGCTTAGGATGGCTAGGTGCACAACCAAGAATTCATCCGCGTTTCCGGCGCGCGATAATAATCTCAAAGAGATAAGCGTCGACATCACTAAGCAGAAACTCACCGTCTTCACCGGCGTTTCTGGTTCCGGCAAGTCCTCTCTCGTATTCGGAACCATCGCCGCAGAGTCCCAGCGGCTTACTCATTCAACGTTCCCTCCGCAGCTGGCCAGGGTGCCATCGAGGTCAACGGCGTGAAAGAGATACGCCGCTTCGAGCGCACTGGCGGCATGTGCCCCACCTGCGAAGGAACCGGCCGCGCGTCGCAGATAGACCTCACTCAGGTCGTGGACGAGTCTCTGAGCAGCAACGACGGCGCCATCCTTTACCCAGGCATCAAGATCGATTCCTGACTATGGAAAGCATATGCAGAATCTGGCCTTTATCCTGCGGATAAGCCGGTGCGTGATTTCACCGACGAACAGAAGCATGCCCTGTACTACTTGAGCGATGTCAAGACCAAAATCAACGGCATCAATATGAGCTACCAAGGCCTCATTGTGCGCTTGCAGTCCTCCGTCCTCTCCAAGGACAAAGACAGCCTGCAGAAACACATGAAGGGGTCGACGTCGACATCCCGCTTGGCGTGCTCAGTGCCATCACCGGCGTTGCGGGCTTGGGCAAGTCTTCGCTGCTGGCGTGTCTGCCGGAGGACGTCGCAAAGCGCATGCTCTTCACGGGGCCAAACCCCCATCAAGGGCTCGCGCCGCTCTAACCCGGCGACGTATACGGGAGAGCTGGACTCCATCCGCAAGGCCTTCGCCAATGCCAATTCCACCCCGGATAATACGGTGAAGCCCGCGCTGTTTTCCGTCAACTCGGAGGGTGCGTGCCCGAACTGCAATGGCACCGGCGTGATCTACGTGGAGTTCGGCTTCATGGGCTGCGTCGACGTGCCCTGCGAGGTGTGCGAGGGCCGCAGCTTAATACGCTTTCCGGCGGAGAGCGTCAGCGTCTCAAGCTCGCCGCGCGAATTCGTTGCGCAAAAAGAGCCCCTGACCAGCAGATACTTGGCTGAATACGTGGCTTAGGCGGTGACGGTGGCGCGCGATTGGCGAGTGCGCAGCGCGACAACGCGCTCAGACTCGCTCATGCCGCCCCACACGCCATAAGGCTCAGCGGAACGAAGGGCGTGCTCGCGGCACAGCTCGAGAACTGGGCACGAGTTGCAGATGGCTTTCGCGCGGTTTTCACGCTGGGCGCGAGCCCTTCCGCGCTCCCCGTCTGGGTGATAAAACACGTCCGAATTCTCTCCGCGGCAGGCGCCCTGAAGCTGCCAATCCCAAAAATCTGCATTGGGGCCGGGAAGCGAATGAGGCTGAGACACGTTCAAAACTCCTTTGTGGGGTGGCATCCAAAGCGCTTGAATACGGTGCGCACTTGCATGGATAAGACGATTAAGAAGTCTTGACCGTAGTGGTAAACGGTTGGTTACCGGTTCCTTTCCAGCATATGGACTTGCGAAAACGATCCGAGATTTTACCCCTTTGACCTGTGTGAACCAGCAAGATTAACGGTTTATGAACTTTCGGCGCGCCGGGGAATGAAGCGAAAATATCCACCCAAAAGGGCTAATTTGGTTTAGGTTAGTGGGGAGCTTTACCCTCGCGGTTCGGGCAAATTGGCGTGCATATGCCAAAATTGCAGCCATTGGCCGCGTGTCAGAACGCGGAAACTACCACCAAGGATGAACAGTGAGCGATACCGATAAAGAGCTAGCGGACCTCGTTCCGCTTGCAATTGACGGAAATCGTCGCGCACTCCAAAGCATCATGCGGATCATTCACCCCCAGGTGCTGCGTTACTGCCGTGCTCGCATCGGAGGTGGCCGCCAACCCACGCCCGAGGACGTTACCCAAGAAATTTGCCTCGCCGTAGCCACGTCCATCGGCTCGTACGAGGACAAAGGACGGCCGTTTATGGCTTATGTCTACGGCATCGCATTCAACAAAGTCACGGATGCACACCGGGCAATGGGACGCGATCAGTCTAACCCCACCGAAGAGGTGCCGGAAGGCGCTACCAAAGAGGCAAATCCAGAGGAAACAGCGCTGGTAGCAGACGGTAGTAACAGAGTGCGTGAGTTGCTCGATACATTAAGTGACAAAGCTCGAAACATTATTATTTTGCGTGTGTTCGTGGGCCTGTCGGCAGAAGAAACCGCAGAGATCGTGGGTTCTACTCCCGGCGCTGTTCGCGTCGCACAACATCGGGCATTGTCGCAATTGCGTAAGGCTATCGGCGGTCCCGCCGCATAGTACAAGCGTGTCTCTATTACATATATCTCATTCAAGGAAGGGGGCATCATGGCAAAGAAGGAAGAGCCTACTCACAGCGTTGCTGAGCAGCTACAGCCCTTGGTCGATGATGACGCATTCCTGACCAGCCTTTCTCAAGGACAGGACCCTTCCGCTGGTGAAGATGAGCTGGCTGCTCTCTTCCTCGAGCTGCGTGAGGACGTCGAGCGGCAAATTCCGCCTGCCCCTATCATCGAGGGCGCCGAGCTGGAGCCGGAGGTAATCTCCTTGGCTGCGGCCCGCAAGCGTCGTCGTTCGCGTCCTCTCGTCAATGGTCTTATTGGTGCTGCGGCGGCCACGTTGGTCATTGCTGGTGCTGGTACGGCCGTGTATAACGCAGGCCCGGCTTCGCCCCTATACGGAGTCAATCAGTCGCTGTTCGGCACTGACGACGCCTCCGTGGTCGAGCTTGCAACTACCCTCGAGGAAATGGAACGTCGCTCCGCTGAGGGAGATTTGAACGGTACCCGCGAACTGCTGGAAGCAGCACGCCGCATTATGGATAACGCTCGCTCCTCCAAGGAAAGCGCAGACGACAAACCAGCTCCTGCCCCCGCCCCGCGTACTACCGTGACCTCGACTGAGACCGTTGAGAAGGATGCTCCGGCAACCAACCCAGGGCCAGCCCCGGTAACGGTGACCGAATATCAGACCTTGACCTCGACAGTCGTTGTGACGAGCTCCGCGCCGCAGAACCCCCTGCAGCCCACCGAGGGCCAGACGGAACCGAGTGAAGATAACGGCGAAGGTACAGATAAAGGCAACAGCAATAACCTAGCGCCGGTGCAAACCCAGCGGTAAGAAAAATCCCTAGCTTCCGAAAAGGAGCTAGGGATTTTTTGGTGGCGTAGCCAAGCGCATTAGCGGCCGTCGAGGCCGTCCATGTAACCCAGGGCGTAGTCCCATGGGACGTAGCGGGTGGGGTCGGGCTCAGCGCCCGGCTCGTGGACCGGGGCGAGCTCGCCGGCCAGGGTGGCGCGCATGTTTGCAGCCATGATGTCCCACTCGTAGAAGTGGTTCTCCTCGCAGTCTTCGCAGAGGAAGAAGATGCCATCGATTCCCCGCGGGCCCAGCACCCGGGCAAATTCTTGGACCAAGGCGAGGTCGTGGATGATAGCCAGACGCTCGTCCTCGGAAAGCGGCATGACCTGCTCGTCCTCCTCCAGGAAGGAAGCCGGGTCGTTGGGATCGTCAGCGAATGGGTCGCGTGGCATATTGGCGAAGAAGTTCACCTTTGCGAGCCTATTAAGTCGCACCCCCTTTAGGCAATTTATTCGCCAGAATTCATTAGGTGCAGGTACTCGGACGCCCGGCTACCATTTCGCGCGCTTAAAGCACTAAGGTTGTGGTTACCGCGAAACCCCTCTTGGCCTTTAAGGAGTGTCCTTAACTCATGAGCGATTACCACGTTCGTACTGGTGGCGACGACCCAAACAAGGTAGCCCTCTACGGCTTGACCTTCGACGACGTTTTGCTTTTGCCGGCAGAATCCAACATCGTTCCGTCCGAGGTGGACACCTCGGCGCAGTTCACCCGAAACATCCGTCTTGGTGTGCCACTGGTTTCCGCTGCTATGGATACCGTTACCGAGGCCCGTATGGCTATCGCCATGGCACGTCAGGGTGGTATTGGCGTCCTGCACCGCAACCTGTCCACTGAGGACCAGGCCACCCAGGTCGAGATCGTTAAGCGCTCCGAGTCCGGCATGGTTACTGACCCAGTTACCGCAACCCCGGACATGACCATCCAGGAAGTAGACGAGCTGTGCGCTCGTTTCCGCATTTCTGGCCTGCCGGTTGTAGACGCTAACGGCACCCTGGTGGGAATTTGCACCAACCGCGACATGCGCTTCGAGCCGGACTTCGGCCGCAAGGTTTCCGAGATTATGACCCCGATGCCGCTGGTCGTGGCTAAGGAAGGCGTGGCCAAGGAAGAGGCGCTCGCGCTGCTGTCCTCCAACAAAGTGGAGAAGCTGCCAATCGTCGATGATGACAATAAACTCGTCGGCCTCATCACCGTCAAGGACTTCGTAAAGACCGAGCAGTTCCCTAACTCCTCCAAGGATTCCTCCGGACGCCTGCTGGTGGCAGCGGGTATCGGCACGGGTGAGGAATCCTATGCTCGTGCAGGCGCGCTTGTCGACGCCGGCGTTGACGTCCTCGTCGTCGACTCCGCTCACGCGCACAACAACCGCGTGCTGGAGATGGTTTCCCGTGTACAGAAGGACTTCGGCTCCAAGGTCGATGTCGTGGGCGGCAACCTCGCTACCCGCGAGGCGGCGAAGGCCATGATTGAGGCCGGCGCGGACGCTATCAAGGTTGGCATCGGCCCAGGCTCCATCTGCACCACCCGCGTCGTCGCGGGCGTCGGTGCTCCGCAGATCACCGCCATCATGGAAGCTGCGGCAGTGGCTGGTCCAGCTGGCGTGCCGGTCATTGGAGATGGCGGCATGCAGTACTCCGGCGACGTCGCCAAGGCATTGGCCGCTGGTGCCGACACCGTCATGCTGGGCTCCATGTTCGCAGGCACCACCGAGGCACCTGGCGATATCGTCGTGGTCCAGGGCAAGCAGTACAAGCGCTACCGTGGCATGGGCTCCATGGGCGCTATGCAAGGCCGTGGTCTGAGCGGCGAGAAGCGCTCCTACTCCAAGGACCGCTACTTCCAGGCCGACGTTAAGAGCGAGGACAAGCTGGTTCCAGAGGGCGTCGAGGGTCGCGTTCCTTTCCGCGGTGACATCGATGCCATCGTGCACCAGCTCATCGGTGGCCTGCGCGCTTCCATGGGCTACACCGGTTCGGCCACCCTCGAGGAGCTGAAGACCAAGAGCTTCGTCCAGATCACCGCGGCGGGCCTGAAGGAATCTCACCCGCACCACCTGCAGCAGATCATCGAAGCTCCGAACTACCGCTAAACGAATCTTTCGAGGAAAGAGAACATGCGCGATTACGTTGAAATCGGTATCGGCCGTGAGGCACGCCGTACTTACGATCTTGATCAGATCTCTTTGGTCCCTACCCGCCGTACCCGCTCGTCGAAGGACGTCGACACCACCTGGAACATCGACGCTTATACCTTCGACATCCCGTTGGTATCGCACCCCACTGACGCTTTGTCCACGCTGGAGTTCGTCATCGAGATGGGCAAGCAGGGAGGCTTGGGCGTCATCAACGCGGAGGGTCTGTGGGGCCGTCACGCGGACCTAGAGGAAGCCTTGGCGAAGGTCACCGAGAATCCTTTTGACCTTTCCACGCTGCAGGAGCTGCATGCAGCGCCGCTGAATGAGGAGCTGTTGGCAGAGCGCATCGCACAGGTGCGTGACTCCGGCGTGACCGTGGCGGTGCGTGTGTCGCCGCAGCGCGCGCGGGAATTGGCGCCGGTGGTCATCAAGGCCGGCGCGGAGATTCTGTTTATTCAGGGCACGTTGATTTCTGCGGAGCACGTGCAGCAGGGCGGTGAGCCGCTGAACTTGAAGGAGTTCATCGGTTCCATCGATACGCCGGTTATCGCTGGCGGCGTGGCGGATTACACCACTGCGTTGCACCTGATGCGTGCTGGCGCTGCCGGCATCATCGTGGGCTCGGGCGTTAACACCAACGCGGAGACCGTGGGTATTGATGTACCCATGGCCACCACCATCGCTGACGTCGCTGCCGCTCGCCGCGACTACCTCGACGAGACCGGCGGCCGCTACGTGCACGTGCTTGCCGACGGCGACATCTTCACCTCCGCAGACATCGCCAAGGCGATCGCGTGCGGTGCTGATTCTGTGGTCTTGGGTCCGGTTTTGGCCCGCGCTGCAGAGGCAGGCGGAAAGGGCTACTACTGGCCTTCGACCGCAGGGCACCCACGCTTCCCGCGCGGCGTTATCGAGGCTGCGGACATGGACCTCATCGCGGCAGGATACGCGCCGTTGTCGGAGCCGGAGCAGGTTTCGCTCGAGGTCATCTTGCACGGCCCGTCTAATGAGCCGCACGGCCAGCTGAACCTGGTCGGTGGACTCCAGCGTGCGATGGCCAAGTGCGGCTACACGGACTTGAAGTCATTCCAGAAGGTTGGCCTGGCAGTACGCTAACCGACCTTTGCCCGACTGCGGCGGCGTGCCTTCCACGGCACCCGTCGCAGTTTCGGTTTTGTGCCGCGGGCAGGCACCATCGTCTGTAGTACCGAGGCCATGATAACCAGCGCGATGGCCAGCAGCTTCAACGGACTGAGGTTCTGCGACAGCAGCAGCCAGCCGAAGAAAGCGGCAAACACCGGCTCGAGTGCCACGAGGATGGAAAAGACGTTGGGGTTGAGGCTTCGCAGAGCTGTGATTTCCAGGGAGTAGGGGATGAGCGAGGCGAGCAGACCCGTGCCGAAAGCAAGCAGCAGCAGATGGGAATCGGAGACGAGCACCACGGCGCCTTGGCCGCCCATCGGCAGCAGGGCGATGCCGCCGATTGTTAGCGCGACCGCTAGGCCGTCTTGGCCGGAAAACAGGCTTCCTGCTTTCTTCGAGGCCAAGATATAGGCAGCCCAACAAGCACCGGCGACCAGCACGAGCCCGACGCCGACGGGGTCAAGCGGCTCGCCGGTCAGCGAATCCCAGCCCAGCAGGCCGAGGCCGAAGACGGCGAGGGCGACGCAGACGGCGTCGCGAAGCGAACGCGATAAAAACGCCGCCAGCAGCAGCGGGCCGATGAACTCGATGGTCACCGCTGGGCCGATAGGGATGCGCGCGATGGCCGCGTAGAAGAAGCCGTTCATCATGCCCAGCGAGAGACCGAGCGCAGCTGCGGTGAGCCACTGCTCGCGGCCCCAGGTGCGCACCTTTGGCCGGCTGATGAGTAGCAGGACGGCCGCCGCCATCAGCAGGCGCAGGGCAGCGGTGCCCCAGGTGCCGCCGTCGTCGAAAAGCTGCACTGCGAGCGCCGCACCGAGCTGCAGGGAGATGCAGGATCCGATGACGCACAAGATAGCGAGAGGATTTGTCATGCCCATATTGTGCGGCAGAGGCAAACTGTTAGTCTATCTACACTTTTTGACATGTACCTGTAAGGAAAACTGCAATGTTGGATTTGCATCGCCTCCGCGTGCTTTTTGAGCTGCAACGCCTCGGAACCGTAACCGCAGTGGCGGAAGCTTTGCAGTACACCCACTCCGCTATCTCGCAGCAACTCGCGCAGTGGCGATCGTGCCGCGGCTGTTCCTGCCAAATCTCGGCAGCGTCCGCGTGCTGGACCTACCTGGAAATAGCACCCGCACGCTATACACAGCAGTCCGCTCCGGCCGCGAATCCCACCCCGGTCTGGCAGCATTTCGCGTTGCTTTAGCCACGGCAACGCAGCACGCGCTCGCCCGCGCGCCAGAGCCCGAAGTGTAGCGGCCACCGCTTCCCACAACGAACTGGGGTACCCCGTATTTAAAGGCGGTTCAATGGGCTAAACTGTAGCGCGTGACTAACCCAACCACTACTCCGCGTCCAGTCCTCGTTGTGGACTTTGGCGCTCAGTACGCGCAGCTCATCGCACGTCGCGTCCGTGAGGCCAACATCTACTCCGAGGTTGTTCCTAACTCTGCCACCGTGGAAGAAATCAAGGCCAAGAATCCGGTCGCTCTGATTCTTTCCGGCGGTCCGTCTTCTGTCTATGAGGATGGCGCTCCTTCTCTGAAACCCGAGCTGCTTGAGCTGGGCATCCCGGTCTTTGGCATCTGCTACGGCTTCCAGGCTATGACCCAGGCGCTTGGCGGTACCGTGGCGTCGACTGGCTCCCGTGAATACGGCCGCACCGACGTCAACGTTTCCGGCGGCGTCCTGCATCAGGGCCTCGAGGCTACACACAAGGTGTGGATGTCCCACGGCGACTCTGTCTCCAAGGCTCCGGAAGGCTTCGAGGTCACTGCCTCCTCGGCGGGTGCGCCGGTGGCGGCTTTCGAGTGCGTCGCCAAGCGCATGGCGGGCGTGCAGTACCACCCTGAGGTTCTGCACTCTCCGCACGGCCAGGAAGTGCTCACCCGCTTCCTCACCGAGGTTGCAGGCCTCGAGCAGAACTGGACCGCAGACAACATTGCGGAGCAGCTCATCGCTGATATCCAGAAGCAGGTTGGTCCTGAAGGTCGCGCTATTTGCGGTCTGTCCGGCGGTGTGGATTCTGCTGTGGCTGCCGCGCTCGTGCAGCGTGCCATCGGCGACCGTCTGACCTGTGTCTTTGTGGACCACGGTCTGCTGCGCGCGGGTGAGCGTGAGCAGGTGGAGAAGGACTTCGTGGCGTCGACAGGCGCAAAGCTCGTCACCGCAGACGAACGCGAGGCGTTCCTTGCCAAGCTCGCCGGCGTTACCGAGCCGGAGGCCAAGCGCAAGGCAATCGGTGCGGAGTTCATCCGCTCCTTCGAGCGTGCTGTTGCAGGCGTGCTTAACGACGCCCCCGCAGGTTCCTCCGTTGACTTCCTGGTCCAGGGCACGCTGTACCCGGACGTCGTGGAGTCCGGCGGCGGTGACGGTACGGCGAACATCAAGTCCCACCACAACGTGGGCGGCTTGCCTGACGACGTCGAGTTTGAGCTCGTCGAGCCGCTGCGTCTGCTGTTCAAGGACGAGGTGCGCGCCGTGGGCCGTGAGCTGGGCTTGCCCGAGGAAATCGTGGCGCGCCAGCCGTTCCCGGGCCCGGGCCTGGGCATCCGCATTATCGGCGAGGTTACTGAAGAGCGTTTGGAGACCTTGCGCGCGGCAGACCTCATCGCGCGTACCGAGCTGACTGCCGCTGGCCTGGACGGCGAGATCTGGCAGTGCCCGGTGGTACTGCTTGCCGACGTCCGCTCCGTCGGCGTTCAGGGCGACGGCCGCACCTACGGCCACCCAATCGTGCTGCGCCCGGTATCTTCTGAGGATGCCATGACCGCAGACTGGACCCGCCTGCCTTATGACGTGTTGGAGAAGATCTCCACCCGTATCACCAATGAGGTCAAGGACGTTAACCGAGTGGTCTTGGATTGCACCTCCAAGCCGCCAGGAACCATCGAGTGGGAATAATCCCGCCTACCCCGCAGCGCCTCGCCGAACTCCGGCGGGGCGCTGCGCGCGTTTTAGACTGCTGCCATGGCCGAATTCAACGGCTTCGCCCAGGGCGAGTATGGCCTGCCCGGCCCGCTGCGCGACGAGCTCGTCGCTGCCATCCTTGCTGGCGCAAAGACCGCAACGTCCTCTCTCTACGCCGCGTACGGCGACGAGCCTCTGCCGCGCGTGGGCGAGGGCGAGATCCTCCTCGACTCCGCGGGTGCGCCCGTCGCGGTCCTGCGCACCACCGACGTCGAGCTGCGCGCGTTTGGCGACATCGACGCTGACTTCGCCCGCGCCGAGGGCGAGGGCTTTACCGATGTCGCCGCCTGGCGCGCCGCCCATGCGGACTTCTGGGGCGAGCACCCGCTTTCCGATGCCTCCCTCGTCGTCGCCCAGCGCATCGCCCTCGTCGCAGTGCTCGGCCAGCCCATCACCCGTGCTCATCCCGCGGACGCCCCGGCGCTCGCCCGGCTCGAGGACGTGTGCTTCCCGCCCGTGCAGGTCGCCGCGCCCGTGCAGGTCGCCGCGCGTTTGGCCGCATTCCCGGAATGCTTTTGGGTCCTGCGCGAGGACTCCGGCATCGTTGCCGCCGTGAGCGGCTTCGCAACGAACCGCCGCGACCTCACCGACGATATGTACGCCGACGCCGCCGCGCACGAGCCCGACGGCGCGTGGCAGATGATCTTTTCGGTCATCACGGACCCAGTCCGCCGCGGCGAGGGTCTGGCCACCCGCGTCCTCGATCGCGCCATCGCGGATTCCCGCGCACGCGGCCGCGCCGGCCTGGTGCCCACGTGCAAGGACGAGCTCGTCGGGTTCTACGCGCGGCTCGGATTCGTCGACGAAGGCACGAGCGCCTCGACTCACGGCGGCGTGGTCTGGCACCAGATGCGACTGTCTTTTTAGAAAGCGGCATGCCGAATCGCCCCGGCCGCGGCCGGGGTTTCGTTTGTGGGGGTTAGTCCACGGTGCAGAGGTAGCGCTTGCCGTAGGGCGTGACGTACCAGTAGTTGCCCTCGGCATCGCGGGTATACGAGTCCCCGTCGGCCTTGCGTCCGTTATGGAACCGGCATAACGGTACGAGGTTCGCGACGTTCGTGTCGCCGCCCTTGTTCCGCGGGATGAAGTGGTCACGCT
>NZ_KV788327.1:0-1085 GCF_001807215.1 Corynebacterium sp. HMSC05D08
CGGACTCGCGGTACCAACTACCCCAAATCGACACAAACACAGAAACAAGCAATAAACACCCAGTTGCCCAAGATTAATTTCCCAAAATAACGAGAAAATCAGACCATCACCGGAGACGTTGGCCTCACCTAAAGTCGCAAACAACGACTTCTAGGCGACAAACGCTTGGCCCTAATCGCACGCAGCGGGATAGAGCACGACGCAAATAGGCTCGCCTAGCTCGCCTACCGGACTAAACTTTAACGTCACTGTGTCCATAGGTTAGAGCCCCAGCCAATAAGGTGGCATGCACCTCCACCCGCGATCAACACCCAGGATCAAATCCTGCCCCAATTCCGAGCACACCAACACGAAGGCGCCCCATGCACCAACGCGCTATAGGAATATCAACAAAACAAGCCCCGCCGATCTGAGGCCTAACCTCACGCAGCTCCCAAAGACTCGACCACGACGCTACAACAGAAAGCGGAAACCACTAGTCGAGTTCCCGCTCCCAGGCATTAAAACCTATCGGATCGACAAAATGCCCCGCCCAAGGCTACGGGCGACCTCAATACAAACACTCCAGCATTCCCTAACGACACCAGACTTGAAACGAAACCACGCCGGGTCAAAGGAATGATGTGATTTGAAACAGAAGAGACTGAATACGGAGTTATAGAAACCCGGCCCGATCCACCCCTGGAGCCCAAATAGAGAAAAAGACAACCAGCTAGGCCGACCGATATCAGAGAATAAGACAAGGGAACGGTTAGCCGACCCGCACAACCAATCGCCTTCCTCCGCGCGCAGTACTCGAATCTGCGCCCAATTATCCATGGAAACCACCTTTCCAATTCTGGTTGAATGGGCTACTATTCGACCGCTGCTACTGGGCTACTTTTCAACCGTCATTAACACCTTCTTCAACCCCCCTTCTAAGCGAGTCGTAGGAGAGAAATTTCAAATCTTTCGGTGCATATCGTTCCGAGTGCCGGCACCTGGATCGAACCAGAAGACGTCCAAGAACTGATGCACTGCTCATCGCTAAGGCCGTGGCCAACTATGGCAAAACGATCAAAAGAGGGCTGGTCCCTGACGTTGTA
>NZ_KV788328.1:0-75185 GCF_001807215.1 Corynebacterium sp. HMSC05D08
GACTCCGTGTCCAAAAAGCCCATGGACATAACACCACTAGGCCAGTAACGAGCGAAAGGCGCCACCGCAGTGGCGCCCGAGAAGCCCAACTTCCCCTACTCCCAGCAATCTCGGAGACTGGGGACGGTTGTTCTTGATCGGAAGCCTCCACGCCTGGCGTGGGCTTCCTCAGAATCACGTTCTGTTCTCCCTAAGCACGTAACCGACGCCGCGCACGGTATGGATTAGGCGAGACTCACCGCCCCCTTCAGTCTTCTTACGCAAGTAGCCGATGTATACCTCGAGCGCATTTCCGGAGCTAGGGAAGTCATATCCCCACACCTCTTCGAGGATGGTGTTTCGTGAAAGAACCTTGCGGGGACTTTCCATCAACAGCTGCAGAAGCGCAAATTCCGTGCGGGTCAAAGAGATCGCACGCTCGCCACGTTTAACCTCGCGGGTATCTGCATTGAGATGCAGATCCTCAAAGGAGAGCTGGGTTTTGGATGCTGTCTTTACGCCAATCGAATTAGCAGCAGCGCGGCGAACCAAAGAACGCACGCGAGCCAAAAGCTCCTCAAGCGCAAAAGGCTTTGGCAGGTAATCATCAGCACCAGCATCGAGACCTGCGACACGGTCAGAGACACCATCGCGTGCTGTCAGAACCAAAATCGAACGGTCCCAGCCTTCGCTACGCAGCGTACGGCACACCTCGAGCCCGTCCATGTTGGGCATCATTACGTCGAGGATCAAGAGCTCAGGGTTTTCACTACGAACGGTCTCGACAGCTTCAACACCATCGCTAGCAATCAGGACATCGTAGCCATTAAATCTGAGAGAACGCCGAAGCGATTCACGCACGGCTTGCTCATCATCTACGACAAGAATTTTCATAGATTTAATTATGAACTATTTTGTGGGATTTTCGAAACGTAGGCCATATGCTCCCCATACACTCCCGCAAAGCAACGCAAGGTGATACCCCGCCTGAAGCGACGAAGAAAGGTCAGAGTAAATGGGCACAATAAAAGCCCGCACGATTTAGCATTTAATCTGCTAAATTGCGCGGGCTCGAAATTCAAAGTGTTCCTTTATATAGGATTACTCCAAATTAGAACTGCTCTACGTCAACCAGGCCGAGCTTTGCAGCCTTGACGAGACGACGCGGGATGCGCACGGTCTGGCCATCGATGGTGACTTCCTGGAGGGCGACGTTGTCAGCCTTCCACTGGGAGCGGCGTGCACGGGTGTTCGCACGGGACATCTTGAACTTAGGAGTTGCCATTTTCTTCTATCCTCCTTACGCGTTCTTCTTCTTGCGACGAGCCATGGCACCGAAGCGCTGGTTGAACTTCTCAACGCGGCCTGCGGTATCCATAACGCGCTGTGCACCAGTCCAGAACGGGTGGGACTCAGCGGTCACGTCAACGACGATCAGCGGGTACTCGTTGCCATCTTCCCACTCAACAGTGCGGTCGGAAGTAGCAGTGGACTTGGTCAAGAACGAGTGGCCGGTACCGGCATCCTTGAAGACCACCGGGTGGTAATCCGGGTGGATATCCTTCTTCATATTTATTCCCTCAGGGTTGAAACTACGGGTCGGTTCTACGCTCTTTTGCCTGGCAAAGCCCTAAAACTTGCAACTTACTTACAGTAATCGGCGGCGCAGATCGTGCCCGAGTTGGGATGTGCAGATTAATAAACGGCGTCAACTCCTCCGCCCCTGCTGGGCGCAGACGTCGACAACTCGGAACATATTACACCCGACCAGCAACTTTCCCAAACCCCGGATCGTGTCCCCAAAACCGTGTCCCAAAAAGATGAAAACCGTGTCCTAAAAGAGATGTTGAAACGAGTGGAAACGATTCGGTGCTAACAACTAGTGAGTGTTACAAAGCCGATTATTCACATCAACCACACCCGTTAACAATGCTAAAGCCCAAGCTCCGAGCCGAAAGAAACCTCCGGCGCACCGCAATCCGGTAGCCACAGGGGCGATTAGGTAATTCGCGCTTTGGGCTGTAAGATTTCCCCTTGCTGTTGTCAAAGTATACGTTTTACGCCCCGTCTACTGGTGTTTGACGGTCTTGCCCTCCAAGCTCAACCTCACTTTCCGAGCGCTGCGCCTCACCGCAGATAGGCATAACCGTCAGTAGCCACGATGTGGGCGGCTAGGAGAAAGAAGACCCATGTCGGCTATTTGCCAGGTAACGGGCCGCAAGCCGGAATTCGGCAAGCAGGTCTCGCACTCGCACCGCCGTACTTCGCGCCGTTGGAACCCCAATGTGCAGCGTCGTCGCTACTACCTGCCCTCCGAGGGCCGTACCATCACCCTGAATGTCTCTACAAAGGGCATCAAGATCATTGACCGCGATGGCATCGAGTCCGTCGTCGCCAAGATTCGCGCACGTGGGGAGAAGATCTAAAGATGGCACGTAATGACATCCGTCCAATCATCAAGCTGAAGTCCACAGCGGGCACCGGTTACACCTACGTGACCCGTAAGAACAAGCGCAACAATCCGGATCGCATCTCTTTGATGAAGTTCGATCCGATCGTCCGCAAGCACGTCGAATTCCGCGAGGAGCGATAATCTATGGCTAAGAAGTCGAAGATCGCCAAGAACGAGCAGCGCAAGGAAATCGTCGCCCGCTACGCGGAGCGTCGCGCTGAGCTCAAGGCCATCATCAAGAACCCGAACACCCCGGACGAGGAGCGTCTGGATGCACAGTTCGAGCTGAACCGTCAGCCGCGCGATGCTTCCCGCTCCCGCATCCGTAACCGCGACGCAGCCGACGGCCGCCCACGTGGTTACCTCCGTAAGTTCGGCCTGTCCCGTGTCCGTATGCGCGGCATGGCTCACCGTGGTGAGCTGCCAGGCGTTCGTAAGTCCAGCTGGTAAAGGGGTAATTGCACAATGGCTATCAAGCGCAATAACCAAAAGAAGTTCCGCATGGAACAGACTCGTCGCCCGAAGAAGAACCCGCTGAAGGCTGAGGGTATCGAGACTGTCGACTATAAAGATGTTAAGACCCTGCGTCTGTTCATCTCCGACCGTGGCAAGATCCGTTCCCGTCGCGTAACCGGTCTTACCCCACAGCAGCAGCGCCAAGTCGCTACCGCTGTGAAGAACGCACGCGAAATGGCTCTCCTGCCGTTCACCGCCCGCTAAATCAGTAGCTGGGTTTCTCAACAGCGCACTTTTGCCGCTGGCAAGTGTGACACGGTAAAAGAACCTACAAAGCCGCTTGGCTTTCAACAATTCTCGTTGAAGGCTAGGCGGTTTTGTTTGTTTTCATTTGTTCGTTTTAACCGGCACGCATTGAGGCCAATGCCTTACTTAGCACCATGCAAAAGGGCAATAATTACAGATTCTGCCATCAGCCCCTTTCGAGTGAGTGATAGATTGGTTCTATCCAACAACCGATTACATTGAAAGGGCTCTTCATCGCATGCCACTGCACCAATCACTGGCTGATCTCAGCGAGTTGGCTGCGCACTGCCAATCCCCTGCCACAGCCCGCGGTCTTCTAGCTGAGGCCCAGGACCTGTTGCGCAACTCGCTCGATCACCGCGCAGACGAGCTTGAGCTGGCTGCCTGGTTCTCGCGTGTTATTACTGACATCGTCCGCTCCCCTGGCGTTTCCAGCCCAGTCCGCCTATCTGGCCCGGCTGCTCGCGGTGACGCACTGCCCTCGATGGTTGTCACTTGGCTAGGTGATGATTCTGAACTAGAGTCCATCATCAGCGATGCCGGACTCAAAGGCTCTTCTGTAGCCGAATCAACGGCTAGTCGTGCCGACGCCGGTCTTCCACTAGGCGCGGGCAGCGAGGCCGAGCTCCTCAGCGCTGCACTGGACCAACGCCCGCCGGCACTGCGCCTCGTAGATGGTTTGCCCGACAGAAATGCACCTGTGGATGTGCAGGCAGGTCTACTCGCCCCCATTGCGGCCATCGCTCGCTGGGCAGCACCCGCCCCACGCCCCACCCCAGACCGCTTAGCAATCGGCGTGGAGCGAGAGTGGCTCGAAGCCTCCGAGGCTGAGGCCTTAAGTCTTTCCTGGGGCACAGGCATTGCATTGGAGCTGCGCAGGTGGCGCGACGGCGTCGACAGCCACAGCGCTGTCTTGGAAGATCTGCCGCCCTTGGACCGCACCGCCTATGGTTCGGCATGCCGAACTGTCTCCGCGATTTTTGAGTCCATCACTCAACGGCACCCCGAATATCACCCAATCACCAAATAATTAGTTGCTTCGCATACTAGCGAGTACACTTAACTGGCTTTATGAATTAACATTCATTCCAACGAAAGGAGGCGTCCTACCATATGGCTGGAACTGTAGGTAGGCCGCGCAAGAACAGCCCGCGCCGCCGTGGAGCGACTGCCCGTGAAGAAATCCTCGATGCATCATCCGAGCTCTTCACCACGCAGGGCTTTGCTACGACCTCGACGCACCAGATCGCTGATGCGGTCGGCATCCGTCAGGCCTCGTTGTATTATCATTTCCCATCCAAGACGGAAATCTTCTTGACCCTCCTGAACTCGACCATCGAACCTTCTTTGGAACTCGCTGAAGAACTCGCGGCTTCCGATGCATCCGCAGAACAACGCCTGTGGTCTCTGGTCGCTGCCGAGTCGCGACTGCTGTTGACCAGCGCTTGGAACGTCGGCCGCCTCTACCAGCTGCCGGTGGCAAATTCTCCGGAGTTCTCGGAGTATCACGAGCAACGTGACGCCCTCCAAGGCCACTTCCGCGCTATCGCCGCCTCCATCGTTGGCAAGGATGACCCCCGCATCGAGCTCCCCTTCCACATCGCACTCTCTGTGATCGAGATGCGCCCAAATAATGGCACGCCTCCTTTCGACGCATCGCAGCGGGTTCCAGAAACTGCCGCCATGCTTGCCGACGCCGCGCTAGCCGTTCTCGGTGCAAAGGTTCCGGACAACGCAGAAGAGACCACTCTTGAGCTGCTCAAGAACCGCCACGACTCCATCTCCTCTGCCGCTGCTGCTGCCGCGGATCGTAAGAAGAAGTCCAGCAATTAATTAGTGTGTGCAGCGTGGTGCTGCCAAGCAAGCACCTATCGCTGCCAGTAGTCGTTCCAGGTGACGCTTTCTACGGCCACGTTGTCTTGGTAGACGCGCAGACCGTCAGCATTGACCACGATGGAAGAAGGATAGGCATCAACCTGGTAGGTGCCTTCGTGACCTTCGGCGGGCAGCTCCAAGGTGCCACCGAACATATCGGAACGGTAGGTAGCGCCGCCCGAGTTGCCGCAGACAACGACCTTGCCGTCATCACTGGTGCCGGCAAGGATGAGGTCCTCGCCCGCGGTGCATGAGGCATAGCTTCCGGACCAGCCACGGTCAGTTAAAATGCCGCCACTAACCGTGGACTTATCGCGCCCGTGGTCGTAATGCTCTTCCGGGTTAGGCGCTGTTTCCGTCACGGTTACTACGGACGGGCTTGGGCTTTCTTTGGTGCTAGACGCTGCGGAAGTCGTCTCTGCCGTAGCGGCAGTTGATTCCACCGGCTTAAATTCCTGCTGCGCAGTCTGCTCAGTTTTCTCGCCGCCACGCCCGAGCAAGAAGAATGCAGCGGCGGCCACGATTGCGACGAGAATGACGATTCCGACGACGATAGGCACCACGCCAGACTTATCTTTTTGCTGCGGATACGGATAAGTCATAGTGTGCGCTTTCTTTTTCAGTGTCGATACGAGAAATACTCTAGATGCTAGGTGCGCTAGTCTTCCTAGCACTTAACGATAGCGCTGAACCGCATAGTGAGCCAAGCAGTTCTTATAGGGCTTATATACCGCTTCCCCATCTTCTTTCAGGTTCTCAATCAGACGGTCGATCTTCTGATTGGTCTTCTTCTCAGTCCAGCCAAGCGCCTGCGCTAGCTCGCGGATTGTGGGGATATTGGCATCCGTGGCGCCCGGCGCGCGAAGGCAACTTGCCAGTTGACGCAGCAACAGCTCCTGCTCGTCATTCGGTACGTGGCGGGTACGCGTCTGGCCCCTGCTTTCATCCAGTGGACGCGGGGTGCGACGAACCATGTCATTGTTTTGAACGTCGATGTGAATCTCATACACGCAATCTGGCGTGGTGAATGTTACGGCGGTCGGCCCTGGCGGAATGGGCGACAAGCCGCGCGGACCGACCTCGATGCGCGAATGCGAGCGAACATTGCGCTGGCTTATATAAAGAGGAATATGGCGGCCCACGTTGGCGAGCATCCAGCCTTGACCGGAGTACCACAGCTGGAATAGCTGGCGGTGCAGGTCCAAATCCTCAGCGCCTACTACAAAGTCACCAGCACGGCCTACTATGAGCTCGTCTCCCGGGCCCATCCGGTGTATCTGCCCGACCAAATCATTGATCTGAAGCCATGGTCCAGAGTTTGCCGGCGAGCTGGCATTGGGCTGCATAGATGAGACGCTTTCGAAGTTGAGGATAGATGGATAGGGGGATTTTTCAAAAGTCCATACTAATATCTACAAGCGCGAAAGTTAACTGGTTACTAGCGCAATCGTAGTGACGGCAATAGCAAGGATGATGAGAATCGTCGCTGTAATCATCAACGCATTGTTGTTGTCCTTCTGCGGCCGCGCGAGCTGCGCCGGCCGAGCAGGCTGTGCCGGCCGAGCAGATTGAACCTGCTGAGGCAGTTGCGCAGACTGAACGGGGCGCGCTGAGGGCATAGACGCGCCCGGATTGATTCCTGATCTAAACGGCGCATTACTAGAACCGCCATAAGAAGGCACCGAACCCATCGCGGGGTTGCTCCAATTCTGCGCACCTCCGGCGAGGTTATGCGCGCTGCCCATTCCAAAGCCCATGGCGGGAAGCTGGCCGCTTGCCGGATAGTTGGTTGCTTGGCTTTCTGGAACTGCGGATCGCGCATTAAGTTCGGCTCCACCTTTTCCACAGGCCTCCAATGCGTCAATGAACTGGCAGGCTTCTGGGAAACGCTTATACGGAGTGTTATCCAGTGCCCGTTCCATCACTGCATCAATCTGCTGAGTGACCATTGCCGCCTGTGGATCAAGCCGTGCCATGATAGCCGGGGTGCCCATCGCCGGGACTGTGCGTTTTGCACGCCAGGCAGAATCCGGCACCATCTCTTTAAGGTGATACATGGTCAGCATCTCAAACGCGATGAGTGCTAGCGCATAGTTATCACCTGAAAAGGATGTTTCTTGCCCGCTGTAGTCACGGGAGTTACTTTCCGGCGAGGAGTAGTTTTCGGTTCCGATGACGTTACCGATAGCAGTCAGGCGCGACTGCCCCTCCGAGATCGCGATACCGAAGTCGCTCAGAACGCTATAACCGCTATCGGTGGGCCGGCGGCGTAGCAAGATATTGGCCGGTTTTACATCCCTGTGAATCCACCCATCCGGGCGCATCGAATGCATCTGGTCCAGTGCTTTGGCCACGGGGCGCAAGTACTTGACGACGTCGCTGATGCTAAATCCCGGCTCGTTATTATGGCGACGTTCACGGATGAGCTCTTCCAACGTGCCGCCTTCGAAAAGCTCCATCTCGAAGCCAAGATTGCCCTCGTTATCGGCCAGCTTCTTATTTATGTGCGTGACATAGGAGCTATGGATGGCCGCCAGCGCCTTCATTTCATTGTAGAAGCGCTTGAGCCCTTCTTCGTTGTGTAGCTCCGGCAACACCGTCTTGATTGCAACGTTGCGCCCTAGATCAATATCGGTGGCTGCGAAGACGGTTCCCATGCCGCCGCCCCCGATGCGCCGGACGTTTACGTATCCTTGACGCTCCAGCCAACTCACTACACGGGAATCATTCACGCGTATATTTCATCACACCCGATGCAAATGCAGATCTTCAGAATCACCCTATCTACCCCGCTTATGGGGTAGCATATCCGCTCGTAGAAGACAGACGCTAGTGCTCACTGCTCAAGCATCGAATAGTTTCTGCCTGCAGTTATTTCCTATCGCCGATTACTTTGCCGAAGGATGCAATGACCAACCCTAACCAAGGCCCAAATCACTACCCTTCGCTGCCCCCGAATATGTACTCGGGCGCGCAGTCGCAATCCCGATTTGGCGAGCAGAATCCCTTTACCAACCCAAATGTCCGCTACCAGTCGACGCAGCCGAGGGGTTTTACAGCGCCCGCCGCGCAGCCCTCGCGAAACTGGGTTCCGATCCTATGCATCTTGGCAGTCATCCTGGCCATGCTGATTGGCGGCGGCGTGGTCTGGGTGGATAAGAAGAGCGACGAGGCTCAGCAGCCACCTGTCGCTCCAGCACCGCCGTCGACGGAGGTTGCGGAAGAACCCGTCACGAACTCGGAAGAAACCGAGTCTGGCCCAACGCCTACCCAGGTTTCTTCTTCCCCGGCGCAGAATAATTCGCCGCGCTATCAGCACAGGCAGCAGCCGCGCCAGAAAACCCACACCGCTACGCAGCGCGAGGATTATCCGGCAGGGCTTAGTGCCAATGGCTGGGACGGAATCCCCGGCGCGCAGTGCAACGGCGGCGAGGCCGTGTACGCAGCCAAGAAGTCCGCACCATCAGCACACATCGTCATCTGTGACGAAGGCTCCAGCTTGGTCTACCGCGGCAGTTGGTCCAGCGGCCCAGCCGTTGGCACTGCCTCGGGAAGCGGCACCTCCTACACCGCTACATTCAACAACGTCAGCCAGCTGCTGATTAATGGCAGCGAGTTCACAATCGTCCCAGACAGCACCTCTTCTGACTACAGCCAGCGAGACACCGGCCAGTTCAGCACCGTCTGGAGCGCCAACTAGCAAGCCGCTTTAGGCCACTTAACCTTTGCACCTGCGAATTCGGTGGCCAATGCACTGAGCATTTGTTGCGCCGAGCCATAGGCGCCGCTTGGCGACGTCGCGTAAATAGCAACTGCAATCTTCTCGCCACTGAGCTCTACCGTGCCCATCTGCCGTGCTTCATAGGCGCCCGAAGTATCTGGGCCCCAACCGCCCTTAAAAGATGAATTATCGAGACTGCCTAAGCCATAGCTTTGGGCAGGATCAGAGGAAGCCATAGCAGTGAGCACCCCGCTGCCCTGTGCGATACAACCCAACTGCCCCATAAAGCGCGCTTGATCAGCAACTGTCCATTGGGTCTGTCCGAAAGCGGAGAACCCCGGACGCGTAATCGTGGGCTGTACCTGTACGTCTAGCCCCGTTTCAGCCAGAACCGCGCTCGCAGCACTAGCTGCGGACTGTCCTCCACCAAGGGATTGCCAGAGATTTTCTGCGGCTGCATTATCGGAATAGGTAATGGCCTGAGAAATCATCGAAGGATCTGCCGAACCAGCGCGCTCTGCGGCAATGGCCACCGGCACCTTCGAGGTAGACCATGCGGCTCGCGGTTCAGAAATACCAGCGCTATAGACCTTGTCTTGACCAGCAACGGCGATTCCTGCGGTACCGCCGTACTTGCTTTCCACGTCTTGGACGATCTTCTGCAGTGCTTCCTGGACGTTCTCCCCCGCTGGAGCAGGAACTGGGTCCTTGTCAGACTGTCCATCATCGCCTTTAGCATCTGCATCGGGCACCATCGTCTGCCCGCTCAAAGTGGGGCGTGGGTCCACATCCGTGCTGGTAGTCATGCTCACTTCCGTTCTTTCCTCCACATCACCGATAGTGCAAGCGCTTGCAGTCAAAGCCACGCATAGAAGGCCTAGGCCGCACAGGTTCTTTTTCTTCATCTAGTTGGGTCCTGTCTCTCTGCCGAAGCTGATTAAACGATGTACACAATGGCGTTGTTGCCGCCCGTGCAGGTGACATATTCGCCGTTGTCACGGCAATCCATCGTGTAGGTGATGCCAGTAACCGGGCTATACGCGGTGATGACCGCGTTATATTCCTTGGTAGATAGGTAATGCTCTACGTATGCATCGCGGACGGCGCGCGCGAACTCAGGAGAGGTCATCGTGGAATCACGGTAGACGTTGTTCAGGTCTCCGCCCGCAGCTCCAGACATAGCTGCCTCGTTTGCGGCCACCGCACCGGCCGGAAGCGAGGGATACGCTGGGCGTTTCGGAACCTTGGCCGCTTCTTCGGTTGGTGGCGCCTCGGTGGTTGTTGCTGCAGAGGTTGTCAGCATCGGGCTGGTGTTCTTCTCATCGCTGCCGCTCTTAAGAAGGAAAAATGCCAAAGCAGCGCAGAGCGCGATGACGGCAAGCACAATGAGAGCAATGATTGCCCACCTCGTACCGCTCGACTGCTTTTCTTGGTACACCGGCGCCGCCTGGCTGTAATCCGCAGGACCATACTCAAGACCATACTGCTGACCGTATCCGCCTTGCGCATAGTACGGCGCGGAGTCACCAACAAATGGTGAACCCATGTTGGACTGCCCGTACTGGCCGTTGTCCTGCGGCGGGTACCCCTGCTCTGAGTAGCCTTGCGGGAATTGCTGTTGTGGTTGATCCGCCGCGTTCTGCCCGTCTGACTGTATTGCCCAAGGGTTGGTATTGGGTGCTTCGTTTGCGCCTTGGTGGGGGCCAAAGCCATTGTTTTCGCCAGACAAAACGGTCTCCTCTATGCAGGGATACGGTAATTACTTAGATTTCTGATTATGACACACGCGTGCCCTTCGACCAGCTAATTTTTGTGCCGAACTCCCCCGAAGTAGGCGGATCTGGGGAAATTTCCTTGGCAGTAGGTGAAGTAGCCAAATCTTCGGTTACATTGTCACTATTGCTATCACTTCTTATGTGATTCGCCACCGTCTTTGTTGAGGAAAGGCCGTTTTAGAATTCCCTATGACGAACTATCCAGGTTTCGGCTCGCAGCCTAATAACTCGCGTCCTAATTCATCGCCCCAGTTTGGCTACCCACAGTTTTCTGCGCCACAATCATCGCCACAATTTGGTTGCGGATCTTTTGTCCCCGGTACAAACCCCACGCACCCACCATCGGCTACGCAACCTAATAACTTCGGCGCGCAAATGCCAGCGCACAACGGCAAAGGATTGATTAGCGGCGCAATCATAGGTCTGATTGCCTCCTTCCTCTTCCTCTCCATTGTCTTAGGCGCCGCGGCATATTTTCTGCTGTCAAAAGACGCTCCAGACGCCCCAGCAGACACGGTGTCGACGCCAACCTCAACTGCGTCAACGACCATGAGCGACGTTCCATCCGAAAACGTCTAAAGGGGCCCAGCAACCATAAACTGCCAGGCCCCTCAGCTAATTAGCGCTGCGCCTAATTAGCGGCGCAACCTACTAATTCGCGATAGCGAATTAGTGGAAGAAGTGACGGGTACCGGTGAGGTACATCGTTACACCAGCCTTCTTAGCGGCCTCGATGACTTCTTCGTCACGGATGGAACCGCCTGGCTGCACAACAGCCTTGACACCAGCGTTGAGGAGAACCTCCAGGCCATCTGCGAACGGGAAGAATGCGTCGGAGGCGGCAAACGAGCCGCGTGCGCGCTCGGCGCCATCCTCGGCTAGGGCGTTAGCGCGCTCGACGGCGAGCTTGGCGGAGTCAACGCGGTTGACCTGGCCCATGCCCACGCCCACGGAGGCGTTGTTCTTGGACAGCAGGATGGCGTTGGACTTCACAGAGCGGACGGAGCGCCATGCGAACTCAAGCTCAGCGAGGTCAGCGTCGTTGAGCGGCTCGCCGCAGGCCAGCGTCCAGTTCTCCGGATTATCGCCCTCGGCCTGGTAAGTATCCGGCTCCTGGCACAGAACGCCGCCGGAGATGTGCTTGATTTCCTCTGCCGGAGCCTCGTGCTCGGCAACGAGGATACGGAGGTTCTTCTTCTCCTTGAGGATATCCACGGCACCATCCTCGTAGGACGGAGCGACGATGACCTCGGTGAAGATGTCCCTGACCTGCTTGGCCATCTCGACGGAGACCTCGCGGTTGACGGCGATGACGCCACCGAATGCGGAGAGCGGGTCGCACGCATGCGCAGCGCGGTGTGCCGCAGCGATGGACTCATCAGACACGGCGATACCGCACGGGTTGGCGTGCTTGATGATGGCAACACACGGACGCTCATGATCCCAGGCGGCGCGCCACGCGGCGTCAGCATCCTGGTAATTGTTGTAGGACATCTCCTTGCCGTTCAGTTGCTGCGCGTTAGCCAGGCCCTTACCGGAGCCATCGCGGGTAACGGTGGCCTTTTGGTGGGAGTTCTCGCCGTAGCGCAGCGTCGTGGTGGCGCCGCCCTCGGTGAGCTGGTCCACGAACCATGCGGAGACGGCCGCGTCGTAGTCAGCGGTATGCAGGAAGGCGTCGCGAGCAAGAGCGCGGCGCTCCTCGAGGGAGAAGCCACCGTTCTTGGCAGCTTCAGCGACGTCGCCGTAACGAGCCGGGTCCACAACGATGGCCACGGATGGGTGGTTCTTCGCAGCAGCGCGGACCATGGATGGGCCTCCGATGTCGATCTGCTCAACGCAACCATCGAAGTCAGCGCCGGAGGCAACGGTCTCACGGAATGGGTACAGGTTTACAACAACCAACTGGAAAGCCTCGACGCCCAGCTCCTCGAGCTGCGCGAGGTGATCCGACTTGCGGGTATCAGCCAGGATTCCAGCGTGGACCTTCGGGTGCAGCGTCTTCACGCGGCCTTCGAGGCACTCTGGGAAGCCGGTGAGCTTCTCCACTGGGGTGACGTTGATGCCAAGGTCTGCGATCTTGGCAGCGGTGGAACCGGTGGAAACAATCTCAACGCCAGCTGCGTCGAGGGAACGAGCAAGGTCCTCGAGTCCGGTCTTGTCGTAGACGCTGATCAGGGCGCGCTTGATTTGCTTACGGTCATCGCTCATAGTGCGGAGAAAGCCTTCCTAAAAGTTTTAGAGCTGAATCGAAATGGTTTTGTCGGATTCCTGGGAAACCTGGGCGGAACGCAGGACCTTAACAATGAGTTGGCGTTCGACCACCTTGATGCGTTCGTGCAGGCTGGCCTCATCATCGTCAGCGCGGACCGCTACGGGTTCCTGCGCGATGATGCGACCGGTGTCTACGCCGGCATCGACAAAGTGGACGGTGGAACCTGTGACCTTCACTCCGTATGCCAATGCGTCGCGGACGCCGTGGGCGCCCTTGAAGGATGGCAACAGTGCTGGGTGGGTGTTGATGGTGCGACCCTCAAAGCGGGACAGGAAGTCTGCGCCCAGGATCTTCATGAAACCAGCTGAAACAACAATGTCTGGTTGCGCAGCATCCACTGCGGCAACCAGACGCTTATTCCATTCGGCGCGGTCTTGGCCCATCTCCACTACTTCTGCGGCAATGCCTGCGGCTTGGGCGCGCTCGATTCCCTGGCAAAGCACGTCAGCGACGACCTTGACCACACGATAGTTCTCATCCTGTGCATCGATGATGGCTTGCAGGAGTGAGCCGGTTCCGGAAACCAGAACCACGATTTCATTCGGACGGGAGTTACGGGCGTTTTCACCTTGTGGCTGATGCTGTGAAGTCACGGCACTTAGCCTAGTCCTTTGACCCCTTTTGCGGGAATTCTTCGACGATTTCTCCCTCCACTACTTCAAGATCTTCCTCTACGGCTTCGGCGCCTTCCTTGCTTACGCCCACGTCGCCCTGGGCTTGGTTCGGCTGCTCGTCTGCCGGCTCCTCCGCAGCCTCTTCCACAGGTTCCCCCGCAGCCTCTTCAGTCTCCGAGGAGGGAGCTCCCGCTTCGCCAACCGTGCTTTCCTCTATATCTTCTGTTTCTTCAGCATCGTCAGCACCTTCGGCTTTCCCTGCATCACCGGTATCACTGGCATCAGATTCCTCTATCTCTGCGTCCACTACGTCCGCATTCACGACGTCGTCGGGCGCTGCACTGGCCGCAGCTTCAGCCCCAGCGTCAGCCCCAGCGTCGACCCCAGTGGTGTCACCATCAGTCAGGGCCGCTTCCCCTGCAACCTCTTCTGCTTCATCAGCAGCTGCGGCTGCAGAAGCAGAAGCGCTGCGGGAAGCATGCCATGCGCCGATCGCAAAGGCACAAGCAAAGGCGAACGCAATGGCCGCGAACCACAGTGCCACCAGCCCGGTAGTGGACCAGATGTTCAGACCGGTCGCACCATATGTACCGAGGGTGCCAGTCACAAAGTAGCTTGCAATCAGAGTAAAGAAAGCAACGAACACAGTCGCTGCAGCCGCGAAAGCAAAGCTCACATGACGGCGTGCCCGCCAGACCACCACAATGGCCGCGCAGATGGGCAGCGTCAACAAACCGATTGCCCACGAGGACACAGCCCCCGGAACCACGCCGACGATAGGCAGCGGTGGCAAAGGCACCATGTGAATACTAAACAAGCTCACGCTGCTCTCAGGGCCAAACTGGAATTCGGAGCCAGCAAGGACGCCACTAGTCCCCACGATCGCATTGGGCAAGTAAAGCAGGCTCAGGCAATACAGAAGGAACGTTCCCACACCGTCGATTGCCGGGTAAGAATCCATCAACTGCCCTTGGCGGGACCAACCCAGGATCCCCACGATGACAAAAACTAACGCGGCGACCGCACTTAGCGCGCCAAGGTAACGCAGGGCGGTAACCGCGGCGTCGACAAGCATGCGCGGAAAACCGAATCGCTTCGCCAGCGCCTTCCACAAGCGTGGGCCCATGCCGCCCGCCAAGGCCACAAGGTGTAGCAGCAACATGCGTGGCAGAACGGCGAAGAAGTTCGGCGGGGAAACGTCATAAACCTTGCCCGCGTCCCACAGCATCAGCCACGCGATGATCGTCAGAACCAATGGGACCGCCACCACGCACGCCAGCAGCACAAGGAGATCGTTGATGCTCACCTTATGCTTGATGGCCTGGCGCACCCTATGCCCCACCACAAAAGCGAGAAGCCCCGCGGGCAGCAAAGGCATGACAGAGAGCTCAATGCCCCCTGCCGATACAGGCGCGAGATTAAAGACCATCAACGATTCCGCGACGATGGTGGGCAGCCACGCCAGCGGCGAGCTGGTCAACAACAACGCAGCCAGTGTTACCGAAAGCACGATGAGGACAACGACGACATTGGGGATAGCCACGGTCCAGAGCATGCGGCGAATGCGCCCGGCCATCGTGGTCGGTGCAGTGGCGCGGCGTGCTCGTGCCTGCGAGCCGACCTTGCTGGCAACGCGCGCAGCGGATTTAGAACTAGCGGTTCCACCCCGCTCGCGCACTTGCGCGCGCGAGCGGGAGGCCGACCGCGTTTGAGGGCTGGTGTTTTTGTTCATCGGCTCCACTTTGCCACGGCACCAGGCGGTTATAAGGTTGGCACGACGACAAGGTACGCAAATCCTTTAACCCTCTACAAGAAGGCAGCGCTTTCGCCTGGTTTTAAGACGCCAAAACTCTCATGAAAATCATGAGATGCGCAATAGGCCTATATATAAGGAAAGGAAAGAAGAGACACACAGTGCGACTCTTCCAAGTGACGATTTATTTCCACCCCCGACAAATAGCAGCTGATGGAGCCAAATGTGATCCAAAATTTTTCTGCTATTTCCTGCGAATTTCACCGACTTTCCCGAAAAATCCAAAGAACGGGTTGCTGTTACTTTTTCGAGACGCTACTCTTACATCTCGTTGGTAACAGGAAGGTCACAATCGCATAACCAACCTCCCAAAGCTGTAACGCGAAACTTTGACTGATTTTATTGCGGGTGCGATTGGGTGATTGTGAAGATAATGGAAGAAGAATTCATGCGAAGCAAGACTCAGCGGAGCGCAGGCCGTCACCGCAAGATCACCACCTCGCAGACGGCGAAGGGTCGCCTAGCCCTGGTGACCATCGCTGCAGGAGCAGTGTCCACCGCAGGCGTTGGTGGCGCAGCAGCTGCAAACCTTCAGGCAGAAGATGCTGGCACCAAGGCACAGACTGTTGACTACAACTTGGCTAACGAGTCTGACGCCCTCGAGAACGTTCAGAACGGTGCCAAAGCGGCAGCTGATGCCGTGGCAGCCGCTACCCCACAGATCCTCGCTGTAGCTGAGGCTAAACCGGTCACTGACCTCACCGAGCAGCTCAACAAGGCAATTCAGGCTTCCGAGGCTCGCACCGCCGCTGACGAGGCTTCTCGCGCTCCGTCCGTAGCCCGCCCAGCAGAAGGCGCTTTCACCTCCGGCTTCGGCCCACGTTGGGGCTCTTTCCACTCTGGCATCGACATCGCTAACGCTGTCGGTACCCCAATCCTCGCCGCTATGGACGGCACCGTCATCGATTCCGGCCCAGCTTCCGGCTACGGCCAGTGGATCCGCATTCAGCACGACGATGGCTCCATGACCGTTTACGGCCACATGCAGACCCTCGACGTTGCTGTTGGTGAGCGCGTCCACGCTGGCCAGAAGATCGCCGGCATGGGCTCCCTCGGTTTCTCCACCGGTTCCCACCTGCACTTCGAAATCCACCCTGCAGGCCAGGGCGCAGTTGACCCAATCTCTTGGTTCGCTGAGCGCGGCATCGTTATCTCCTAAGACCGCTCAAGCCCCCAAAGTTTCTTCTTTTCCCACCCCTTCCCTTAATCTCGCAATGGCAATGAGGCACTTAGCTTCATTGCCATTTTTAAGCTTTCAGCCGCTTTCTTTGCCTTTTCTCTGCCATGAAATAGATCTCTTTTAGAGAATGTCTTTCAACTACAGCGAAATACTTGGAAAAAGCCCCCTTCCACCTTCGTTTCAAAAATTCTAAAACCCGAGTTTGTGGGATCGTCCCCAAACGGAGACCGCTACCCTAATGATTGCCCCAAGAAGGCCGGACCATTGCCCCTTTAAAGCTTACCCGGTAAGCTCCAAAGTGATTACCCGGTAACCATCGAGTTTTTCAGATATCGCATACCAGCGCCCTCACTGTCCTTCCCAAAACTCTCCCAAGAACGGGCACCGACCATGTCAATGAAACATTCTTTGCTATCGCTTCTCAGCGCCAGGCCAGCCACGGCCAGCCAATTACAGCACGAGTTTGCCGATGCCATGGAGGGCCTGTGGCCCCTCAATATCGGCCAAGTTTCCCAAACCCTCAAACGTTTGGAACGTGACAGCTTCATCGTAGAAAGCGGCGAGGTTACCGGCCCCACGGGCAGAAAGGCCGTTGAATACTCCATCACTGAGGAGGGCCGGAGCGAGCTTGCAGCGTGGTGGACACGCAGCGTCGACAAGCAGCCCATCGAGCGCGACGAGCTCGTGCTCAAGATTGCACTCGCCGCCGGCCGCAGCGACGTTGATGCCCTAAGAATCTTGGATTCGCAGCGCTTTGCCACGATGAAGCAGCTTCGCATCCTCAATCAACAAGCCTCCGAAATGCCAGAAGAGCGCAGCGCACGAAGGTTGGCTCTAGAGAGGGAGATTTTCGACCTCGAAGCGCTCTCCCGTTGGCTCGATCGCGCAGAGTCTTTAGCCACTCCAAGATCTTTGTCCCCCACTACCAAGCCGGAAGAGGATTAACAATGAACGCCACCACCAACGCTCATGCACCGTTCCCCCTGGAGTTGCAGGAGGTCACCCGCGTCTTCGGCACGGGCGCCCGGCAGGTTACGGCCTTGGACAACATCGATCTCCAGCTGCGCCCCGGCGAGCTTGTGGCAGTCATGGGGCCATCGGGTTCCGGTAAATCCACTCTGCTCAACGTTGCCGGGCTCCTACTCCCGCCGACCTCGGGCAGGGTGCTTATCGACGGCGCGGATGCCGCCGATCTCTCCAAGTCAGCGTCTGCCACCATGCGCCGCCGCCATTTGGGTTTCGTATTTCAGAACTTCAACCTGGTATCCACGCTGACGGTCGGTGAGAACGTGACACTGCCTCTAGAGCTCGACGGCGTATCCCGCGAGAAGTGCCGAGAGGCCGCCGAGGAAGCGCTCGCAGAGGTCGGCCTCGAGGGCGTTGCTGACCGCTTTCCCGAAGAGATTTCCGGCGGCCAAGCCCAACGAGTGGCTATCGCACGCGCACTCATCGGGCCCCGCAAAGTGCTTCTGGCAGATGAGCCCACGGGCGCACTCGATACGAGTACGAGCGATTCGATCATGAAATTGCTGCGCTCGCGCATCGACGCCGGAGCGTCCGGACTGCTGGTCACACACGAACCACGCTTTGCCGGCTGGGCCGACTCCGTGGTCATGGTCCGCGACGGCAAACTCAGCAAGGAGGGCAACTAGTCATGTCTTCGTTCTCGGCTGTCACGCGCCCCACGAGGCGCGACATGGTCAAACACCCGTGGCGCTCGCTCGCGGGTCTGTTACTGGTGGCTCTTCCGGTCGCGGCACTCATCGCGTTCGGAATCGGTACATCCTCTGAAAGCCAGTTCAGCTCGCTGATGTACAGCATGGATCGCACCATTAGCCCAGCTTCACCAGAATTCGACAACGGTTCGGAGCGAAACTTCCGCGACGTTGCGAACGAGGCCCTTCCTGGTGACCTGCAGGCTAGCCCTGTGGTCAATTTCTTCCATGGTCCTGTTCGCTTTGGCTCTAAGAGTGCTGGAACGACCTTTTCTCAGTTCGACGTAGACAATCCGCCCGCTGAGGCTGCGGTGCTTCTGGAGCACTATAAATTGCAACCTGGGCAAGTACTTCTTTCTGCTGATACGGCCAAGAAGATCGGCGCCGACGTTGGCGACGTGGTGGAGGTCAGTGGAGGAAAAGAAGCTAAGGTTGCGGGCATCGTTCCCGGCGTTGATAGCTACGCCACGGCACCGGCTTTGGTAAGCGACGAAGACTTGGACCACAATCCTGGCCAAGCCATGTGGGCGATCGTGGGCAGCCACCAGCTCACTGAGGATGACGCAGAAGCCCTAGCCAAGAAGGGCCTGGCGCTGTACGACAGCCACCTTGATTCCAACAGCGATGTGACACCCAGCCTAACCGGAGATGAGATCCTCTTCTTGCTTTTCGTTGCGAGCGTTTATTCCTTCGCAGCGTTTCTCGTTCTGGTCCTCGTTGCGCCAGTCTTCAGCTTTGCGTTGGGTAAGAACCTACGCCTTTATGCGCTCATGGCCTCGCAGGGTGCCTCACCGAAGCACATCGCCGCTGCCGTGCTGGCATATGGCTTCCTCACCGGAGTAGTGGGCGCGACGATTGGTGCAGTCTTGGGCTTTGCCATCGGTATCGCGGCCTGGTGCATTCGCTTCCCAAGTCTACCCCTCGATATCCCCTGGCTGATGAGCGCGGAAATCTGGGCGATTGCGGTCCTTGGCTCTACGTGCGCTGCAGCAATTCCAGCTTGGTTGGCGGCACGCTCGGCGCTGACGACCGCAATCCAAGGCGGCAGACCTGACCGCATAGTGCACTGGCGTAAAGAGATGGCGTACGGGCCAATGGCCCTGCCAATCTTGGTTCTCCTTTCCCTAACACCAGCAGGACAAAAGCTCTTCGGCCCTTTGGGGCTTTTGGCCTTCATCGCCGTCGGGGCAAGTGCGCCCGCCCTCATTTTTGCGGCTTCCCGGCTATGCAGCCACGGCGGCCTCGCTCTCCGCCTTGCCGGGCGAGGTCTACTGCGACGTGGCATGCGCACCATTCCCACTGCGGTGGCGCTCCTAGCAATCACGTTCACCGCAGCGGCGGGCTCTGTGATTTCCTTCCTCGATGCCGCCAAGTGGGAGGAGCAATCCACCTTGGTCAACCCAGGTTCAACGGCGATCATCGCCACCGATGACTATTCAAACGCCGTTGATAACCCCAACTCAAGTGCTGAAACAGCCGCCGCCGATGCCGCGCTTGCTCAGAAACCCGGCCACGCGATGGAGTTGCGCGGCTACGTGGACCCTTATTCCGCGCATCTGCCGGACTCGCAGGTACCCAGCGTCAAACTCACGATGGAATATGACTTCGTCTGCGAGCAGACGGATCCAACAGACAACGTCGAAGAAGCGACCTTCATCGATAGGCAAGGTCGAACAACTGATACTTCAGCTGAGGCTCGCGAGGCCTGTGCGCATGAAATGATGACATGGCTTCCCACCAGCGATCTGATGAAGTACGGAAGAACCCTTGAGGCAACGCCGGAGACACTCGATCTCTTCAACTTCGACAGTCCGGCAGACAAGGACAAGGCAGCTGCCACCCTTGAACAGGGCGGCATCGTCTTAGCCCACGGTCGCCACTTGGAAGGCCGCAGCGAAGCACGCTTCACCGCAGAACGCGCCGAGCAAAGAAATGGCAGCGTCATCGGCAGCGCTACTGCAAAGCTTCCGGCAGTTGAGGCATTGCCTATTTTTGCGCGCGACGTAACACTGATTAGCCCTGGCGCCGCGGAAAAGCTGAATATTAAAGCAGCTCGACTAGGAACCGCAGTAGCTTTTAACGAGACCCCTACGCCAAAGGAGCGGGAGGGCATCTCCTTTGCTGTCGAGCAAGCATCAGGTGGAACCCACACTATTTCCTTCACCGGCACTCCGCAGAGTGATGAATGGGCCCCAGCTGCAATCCTCGCTGTGCTCAGCGTGCTGGCCTTGGTCTTCATCATTGCGAATACCGCCGTTGCCATGCGGCGCGAAGCAGATACCTATAACTCGCTGGGTGCGCCGCTGAGCTTGATGGCCAAGGTTAGTGCGTGGCAGACATGGATCATCGCCGGAGTCAGCATGCTGACGGGATATGTGTTGGGCCAAGCTGTCGGCGTGTTCCTCAGCGAAGCTCCCCGGAATCTCTATAACTCCAATCCGTATTCAATTAACGGTATCGAGTACTTCCAACCGGACCGGTGGATGCTTCTGGTGGTTATTGCAGTGCCCTTGGCCGGTGCCGCAATTTCTGCGCTGAGCCAGGCACGGGGACGTGGCGGTGACATCACTGCCCGTGATCGCGACGAGCAGCGAGCCCTCGCCTAGAAAGCGGTCTAGGCACCAGCCTTGTCGCAGCTCATCCAGCGTTTCTCAGCACGTAGGAGGATTCACCCCCACAACACACCCCCACACATTAAACCCAAACTTCACAGTCATAACTTCTTTCACATCAGTAACACGCGCAACATGCTGGCATGTTCGAATGATTTTCGAAAAATTCCGGCGTTTACCTGCAATTTCAGATATTGCAGTTCACGGAAAAGACCGATAGCTTTATCTCGTTGCCACAAACAGGCCGCCAAGCCGGGATTGAACTTTCCCGGCGTGTCGGACTTGAAATCAATGGCATCCCGCAGGCTTAACCGAGCCACCCCGAACATGCTCCGTCATGAAAAGGACTTGAAGTTATGAAGCGCAATTCCCGCGCACGCAAGATTGTGACGCTCACGGCTCTATCCTTGAGCACTGCACTTGCTACCACCATGGGCGCTAACGCCTCCGCCGCGCAGCCGGCAGCCAGCGTTGACGTCTCTGATGGCTCGTCAAAGCCAGAAGTTACAACTAATGCAGATAACACCACGCTTATCGACGCCTTCGTTGGACTCACCAAGTCCACCGCCGGCGTCTTGGCGGGCGCAGTCTCACCTGAGATTTCTAACAACGGCGGCGCCCTGAACATCGTTCTTGACCCATCCAGCATCCCAGGCCTCGCTGAGGCTTATGCCCCAGCGGGTGACCACTCCGGACTGACCCCAGTCAAGGGCCAGGATAGCTCCGGAAACACCGTTGTGTTCCCAACCTCCGGTACCTTCACCTCCGGCTTCGGCCCGCGTTGGGGCACCTTCCACAACGGTATCGATATTGCCAACCCGATTGGCACGCCGATTTACTCCATCATGGACGGTGAAGTTATCTCCTCTGGTCCGGCGCAAGGCTTTGGCCACTGGATCCGCATCCGGCACGACGATGGAACCATCTCCGTCTATGGCCACATGCCAGGTGACCAGCTCCTCGTAAACGTCGGCGACCGAGTCTCTGCTGGACAGCAGATCTCCGTCATCGGCAACGAGGGCCACTCCACCGGCCCGCACCTCCACTTCGAGGTGCACCCAGGTGGCGGCGCAGCCGTCGACCCGGTTCCGTGGTTCGCTCAGCGTGGAATCATCATCTAAGCGAGCTCCCCCTAGCGCCTAAAGCTTTTCCATCGGAACACCGCCGATAAGCATGAGGCGCACCTTGCCTGCCGATCCGAAGTCCACCGTCACGGTGGCGCGTGGACCGGAGCCGGAGGCATCGATGACCGTGCCCAGTCCGTATTTAGCGTGATTGACACGGTCCCCCACAACTAAATTCAACTGGTTGTTCTTTGGCATTGAGGTCGAAGAGGCAGGTTTCCGCGTGCGTTGCGAAGGGGAAGACGTAGCGCGCGGGGAGGTCCTGCCCCACCCAGACCAATCCGAACCATAAGAACGACCGTATTGGTAGGAGTCATCTCCACCCCATGCACTGGACAGCGAGCTGTCTGGTTCTTCACGGCGCCAGTCGATGAGGTCCTCTGGGACCTCGGCGAGGAAGCGGCTGGCCGGATTCGTCATCGGATTGCCCCACGACGAGCGAAGAATCGCACGGGTGAAATACAGCTGCTCACGAGCACGCGTGATGCCTACGTACGCCAGGCGGCGTTCTTCACTGAGTTCCTTGGGGTCCCCCAAAGAACGCATGTGCGGGAATTGGCCGTCCTCCCAGCCGGTGAGGAAGACGACTGGGAACTCCAAGCCCTTGGCGGTATGCAGCGTCATCAGCGTGACCACTCCGGACTCATTGTCTGGGATTTGGTCAGCGTCAGCTACCAACGACACCTTTTCCAGGAACGCCTGGAGCGAGCCGGGCAGGGCCTCCCCCTCGGCGAGCTCCGGGCTTATGTCGTTTTCAACATCGGCACCAGTGAATGCCAATTGGTTCGCGGCCTCGGAGCTAAACTCGCGTGCTACAGAAACCAACTCATTGAGGTTGTCCAAGCGGGCGCCATCTTGCGGGTCGTTGGAGTTTTCCAGCTCTGCGCGGTATCCGGTGGCGTCCAGTACTGCGCTCAACAGCTCGCCTAGGTCTGGCTGGTGCGTAACTTCATTGGTCATGCCCGGAATCTGGGCCCGGATACCTTCCATCATCTCGTTGAACTTCGACACCGAATTGACCGCGCGGGTACCCAGGCCCGCAACGTTGCCAGCTGCGGCATCATAAAGCGCCTTGCCAAAGCTGATGCCGAGGTTCTCCGCATGCAGTGCTATCTGGGCCTGGGCTTTGTCACCAATAGCACGCTTCGGCACGTTGATGATGCGGCGCAGGCTCACCGTGTCATCCGGATTATCGATGATGCGCAGGTAAGCCACCATGTCACGAATCTCCCGGCGCTCGTAGAAGCGCGTACCGCCAACCACCTTGTACGGAATGCCGGAGCGAACGAAGATGTCTTCCAGTGCGCGGGACGCGTTGTTGGTGCGGTACATGATCGCGATGTCCGAATAGTCGCGGCCCTTGTCAGACAAGGAATCGATCTCTGAGGCAATAAAGCGCGCCTCATCGTGCTCGTTGTCCGCAACGTAGCCGACGATCTTGGCGCCCTCCCCGTGAGCGGTCCACAGGTTCTTCTCGCGCCGGCCCTCATTCTTAGCAATCACCGCATTCGCGGCATTCAGAATGGTCTGCGTCGAGCGATAGTTCTGCTCAAGCAAGATGGTGTGCGCCTGCGGATAGTCGCGTTCGAACTCCTGGATATTGCGGATGGTGGCGCCACGGAATGCATAAATGGACTGATCAGAGTCACCCACCACGCACAGCTCCGGCGCGTCCGGCCCCAGTTCTCCCCTACCGACCAGCGCAGACACCAAAGCGTACTGTGCATGGTTGGTGTCCTGGTACTCATCGATCAGCACGTGCTTGAAGCGACGACGGTAGAAGTCCACCACCTGGGGATGCTGATTGAAGATGCGGACGACCTCACCAATCAGATCATCAAAGTCCACCGAATTAGCCGCGCGCAGGCGCCGCTGGTACTCGTCGAATACGCGAGCCACCGTAATGTCGAAAGGATTCTTGGTCTTCTCCGCCTCAGCCAAGGCATAGTCAGGGGAAACCAGCTCGTTCTTGTGATTCGAGATTTGGTTAGCCAGCACGCGTGCCGTGTACTTCTTCAAGTCCAGCTGCATGTCCTTGGCAATCATGGTCAGCAGGCGGCGCGCATCGTCCCCGTCATAGATGGTGAAGTTGGTATTCAGCCCTGGGACTAGCTGAGCGTTTTGGCGCAGGATGCGCACACAAATGGAGTGAAAGGTCGAGACCCACATGCGCTCAGCCACCGGACCCACGAGCTGGCCGACGCGCTCCTTCATTTCGGCCGCAGCCTTGTTGGTAAAGGTAATCGCCAGGATCTCCCACGGCGCCACGCCTCGGTTACGCATGAGATAAGCAATGCGGCGCGTGAGCACGGCAGTCTTACCTGAACCCGCGCCCGCCACGATCAGCAGCGGCGATCCTGCGTGCGTGACGGCCTCTATTTGTTGCGGGTTAAGCCCCTCCGTCAGCGGATCTGGGCCAGCTGGTCTCTGATCGGCTGCCGCGTGACTAGCGAGCCTCTGGCTGGCCGAGGCTGGTGGAGTGGCGGCGCGGGCAGGCTGCCCAAAGCCGCCGAAGAGATCCGGCTGCTGGCCAGCACCGAATCCACCGGCTGAATCGCCGGGGGCACCAGCACTGCCATGGCCTTCGGGGCGCGGGGCGGGAGAAAATGGAGACGCATCATTCATAATGCCTACCAACCTACTAGTCCCTCCGGACATTGCCCCATAACACGCCATACCCAGCACTTTCGAACACAACGGGAACGCTGCGTTGAAAGTTTCATTTTTAGTTTCCGAGTGGCACAATCAGTGTCTATGTCCACTGCACACGAAACTCCCGATCAGCACGGCGACACCACCGCTGGTGTCGACGCTCATGACGTCAACGTCGTTGATAACGGCATGGAGATCCGCATGCCTTCCGGCACTGACGATCCCCTCACCGACGCGGAGATTCAAAATTATCGCCTCGAGATCAACCGTCTCGACCGAGTCATCCTCGATGCAGTAAAGCGCCGCTCCGAGATCTCACGCACCATTGGCCGCACCCGCATGAGCTCGGGCGGAACCAAGCTAGTACACACCCGCGAAATCGCCATCCTCAACGAATTCCGCGACGAGCTCGGCGAAGAAGGGCCCGCAATCGCCTCTGCCCTGCTGCGCATGGGCCGCGGCAAGCTCGGCTAATCACAATCAATAAATTTCAGTTTTCTGGATAAAATACCGTAATCTCATCAGCATGAATGCTGTTCTCATCGCGGTTATCGTCATGCTGGCCCTCGCGCTCCTGCGCGTCCACGTGGTCGTCGCGCTCTTTCTCGGAGCCCTCACCGGCGGCCTCCTCTCAGGCATGGGCCTCGATGCCACAATGCTTGCTTTCCAGGACGGTCTCGGCGGCGGTGCCAAGATCGCGCTAAGCTACGCACTCCTCGGCGCCTTCGCCATGGGCGTTGCCGCAACGGGCCTGCCCCAGCTGCTAGCTAACTTCCTTATCCGCCGCATCAGCCCGGCGACAGCCGGTACCGCGAATGGGGCGTCGCCAAGCGCGGCGTCTGCCACCAAATGGATCCTGGTGGTGGGTCTCATCGCCATGGCCGTGATGAGCCAGAACGTCATTCCCGTCCACATTGCATTCATCCCGCTCATCGTGCCGCCGCTACTTAAGGTGATGAACGCGCTGTGCATCGACCGCCGACTTATCACCTGCTGCCTGACCTTCGGCCTAGTCACCACCTACATGTTCCTGCCGGTGGGCTTCGGCTCCATCTTCTTGAACGACATCTTGCTGTTCAACATCAACGAGGCCGGCCTCGACACCGATGGCATCTCCATCATGAAGGTCATGGGCATCCCGGCACTGGGCATGCTGTCCGGCCTGCTCATCGCCATCTTCATCAGTTACCGCAAACCACGCGACTACGCCGACGCCCCAATCTCTGACGAAGAGCCCACCGAGGAAGCGCCCGCACCGTACAAGATTTGGGTCAGCATTATCGCAATTGTGGCAACATTCGCCGTGCAGATCATCATGCAATCGCTGGACTTCGAATCCGACGGCCTGATGGTCGGCGCACTGACCGGCCTGGGCATCCTACTCATCACCGGTGCGGTGAACTGGCGCAAGGCAGACAATGTCTTCTCCGATGGCATGCGCATGATGGCGCTCATCGGATTCATCATGATTACGGCCCAAGGATTCGCGTCAGTCATGAGCGCAACAGGTGAGGTCGAGGAGCTCGTCACCGCCACTGCGGATGCCTTCGGCAGCAACAAGATGCTGGCGGCCGGAGCCATGCTCTTGGTGGGTCTCATCGTCACGATGGGCATCGGTTCCTCCTTCTCCACCCTTCCCATCATTACGGTCATTTACGTCCCGCTGTGCATGTCCTTGGGCTTTAGCCTGGCTGCCACGGTGGCAATCGTGGGTACAGCAGGCGCGCTGGGCGATGCTGGCTCCCCCGCCTCCGACTCCACGCTGGGACCGACTGCGGGCTTGGGCGCTGACGGCCAGCATGATCACATCCGTGACTCGGTCATCCCGACCTTCCTCCACTTCAACATCCCGCTGCTGATCGCCGGCTGGATTGGCGCGATGGTTCTGTAATTTCTTGTCTTTGGGACAGCCGGCTAGCGACGGCGAAAGTCGCGGCAGTGGACTACGGTGGATTGGGTAAAAACTCATGTCTAACTAATGCCAGAAAGGCCCTTGTAATGGACATCACCGCACAGCCCCAGTGGACCGCACTTGAGCAGCTGTTCCAAGAGAAGAAGAACCTCAACCTGCGTGAGCTTTTCGCCGCCGACGCGTCCCGCGCCACCACCCTGACTTTTGATGCTGCGGGCCTGCACGTCGATCTTTCCAAGAACCTTGTGGATGCTGACGTTCTCGCAGCGCTTGTCGACGTCGCCCGCGCCGCCGACGTTGAGGGCCGCCGCGACGCTATGTTCGCCGGCGAGCACCTCAACAACACCGAGGACCGCGCCGTCTTGCACACCGCGCTGCGCAAGCCTGCCGACGCCGAGCTCAACGTCGATGGCCAGAACGTCATCGCTGACGTCCACGAGGTTTTGGACCGCATGAGCACTTTTGCCGACGCCCTCCGCTCCGGCAAGTGGCTCGGCCACACCGGTGAGCGCATCACCACTGTGGTCAACATCGGCATCGGTGGCTCTGACCTTGGCCCGGCCATGGCGTCCAAGGCGTTGCGCGCCTACGAAGACGCTGGTGTCAAGGCCAAGTTCGTCTCTAACGTAGACCCGGCAGATATGGCTGCAGCACTCGATGGCCTCGACGCTGCCAAGACCCTCTTCATAGTTGCCTCCAAGACCTTTACCACCCAGGAGACCCTGACCAATGCGCACGCTGCTCGCGCATGGCTCATTGAGCAGCTGGGCAGCGAAGCCGCAGTGGCCAAGCACTTTGTTGCAGTTTCCACCAACGCTGAGAAGGTCGCCGCCTTCGGCATCGACACCGAGAATATGTTTGGTTTCTGGAACTGGGTGGGCGGCCGCTACTCCATGGACTCCGCGATTGGTCTATCCCTGATGTGCACCATCGGCCCGGATAACTTCAAGGCTCTGTTCGCGGGCTTCCACGCCATGGACGAGCACTTCCGCACCACCCCGCTGGAGAGCAATGTCCCGGTTCTGATGGGCATGCTCGGTGTCTGGTACTCCAACTTCCACGGCGCACAGACCCACGCGGTCCTGCCTTATTCCCAGGACTTGGGCCGCTTCCCGGCTTATCTCCAGCAGCTGACCATGGAGTCCAACGGCAAGTCGGTGCGCCGCGACGGCACCGCCGTGACCACCGGCACCGGTGAGATCTTCTGGGGCGAGCCAGGCACCAATGGCCAGCACGCTTTCTTCCAGCTGATGCACCAAGGCACCCGCCTCATTCCGGCTGACTTCATCGGTTTCGCTCGCCCGAAGCAGGACTTCCCTGCTTCCGACGGCACCGGCTCCATGCATGACCTTCTGATGGGCAACTTCTTCGCGCAGACTAAGGTCCTGGCATTCGGCAAGACTGCCGAGGAGATCGCCGCTGAAGGCGTGGACGAGGCAGTGGTTCCGCACAAGGTCATGCCGGGTAACCGCCCCACCACCACGATCCTCGCGGAGGAACTGACCCCGGAGATTCTCGGTGCGCTGATTGCGCTCTACGAGCACATCGTCTTCACTGAGGGCATCATCTGGGACATCAACTCCTTCGACCAGTGGGGCGTGGAGCTGGGCAAGCAGCAGGCGAACGACCTCGCTCCTGCCGTCTCCGGCAAAGAAGCCGCCAACTCCGGTGACTCCTCCACCGACGAGCTCGTGCGCTGGTACCGCCAGAACCGCTAAGACCACATCGCGCGTCCCGGCCTCGCCGGTAGCGCGCTACGGAGAAACTCTCAGTTCACCATCGCGGTGGAACTGAGAGTTTCTTTTTAGGACTGGGACGCGTCCTGCTGCTTCTTATCCCACACGTGCCTGCGGACCAAGTAGATAGGCAGCACGAGGACGAAGGAGAACGCCAAGAACCCCACGACGTTGAGAATCACTCCGTCCGAAGTCACCTCGCTCAACGGCACGCCTTCCTCATCGGAGGAGGCCACCCCGCCCCAGCCTATCCCCTGGCTTACATAAGACGTCGCAATGACCAGCAAAGGAAGGATGCGAGCTCCTCAAGCCTTTCTAGATCACTGACGGGAACGGTTGCCGCAACGCGTTTCCCAGTGCGGGTAACGATCGTCCGCTTCCCGGTACAGCGACTTTCATCAATAGTAACGCCCAATTCTTCGCGTCGGTGACGCAGCGAAATGGAGCTTTCGCGTTCACGTGGCGTCATATCGCCAGCCAAAGTAGTGCCAGTAGGTACAGAGTTTACAAAAATACTGTGTGTACCATTTCTGATTGTTCTTCATTCTGTGGTCTTCGAGATAACCTTTAGGACGCTCGCCGAACGACAGTGGCGCATAATTCGTCGCCATGATCCCGCTGCGTACTCCGCCATGCAGGGTGCCATCGATGCTCTCGAGACCGATCCATTCCCCACGGGCTACGAGAAACTCCAAGGGCGAGAGGGCTATCGCATCCGCGTGGGAAGGTACCACGTGGGGTACACCGTTGACCAAGGACTACTCGTCATCAAGATTTTTACCCTCGGTGCGCGCGGAGGTGTCTATAAGAAATAGGGACGCCCACATCAACCGTGGCGTCCCTATATTTCCAGTGTGGTCTGCGTTTACGCTGCGCTCGATCCCTCATTCTTCGAGCTCAACGCAAAGCCGTCCACAGTGACCTTCTTCTGTGCGACGCCGGTCTCCGGTGCGGTCGCGCTGGCGGTGGCCGTGCCAGCCGGGCAGTCGAAGGTCACGTCCACGGTGGTGCCGGCTGGGGCGTCGAAGCCCACGGTGCCATTCTCCGCGGTGAATTTGAGTTCCTTGGTCTGGATCTCCGGCCACGTGCTCGTGTAGGAACACCGCATGGGAAGGCCGACGCGGTCCACGACGGTGAAGATGACGGTGCCCTTCGTCTCGGTCGGGGCGCTTGACCCGAGTCCCGGCACGAGGGAGGCGATCAGCGTGATGATGAGCGCGACCACCGCGGCGGCAGGGCCGGCGAGCTGTTGCAGTTTATCCAGGCTAAAACCAGGCATGACGAACTCCTTGTAAAAAATGAGAACCAGGTTATCGTCAGCCTATCCCATGTCCGCTGCCGATAACCGGTTTCTGGAGAAAACTCTTAGAGCTTGATCATGGGCTCCCAGCCGTGCGGGATGACATCCGAGTCCACGATCTTGCGGCCGAACGGGAAGCAGGTCACCGGGATCATCTTGAGGTTAGCCAGGGCCACCGGGATACCCACGATGGTCACGGTCTGCGCGAGCGCGGTGGCGACGTGGCCGATGGCCAGCCAGAGACCTGCAACGATAAACCACAACACGTTGGAGACGGCCGACATGCCGCCGGTGCCTCGGGCAGGCTGCACGACGGTCTTGCCAAAGGGCCACAGGGCAAAGCGTGCCATGCGGAACGAGGCCACGCCCATGGGGATGGTGACCACGAAGATGCAGGCGAGGATACCTGCCAGGAAGTAGCCCAAGGCGAGGAAGAAGCCGCCGGAGATAAACCACATCACGTTGAGAACCGTCTTCATGAGCCCCAGCCTAGCCGCACAGACCTGCGGGGCGCGGGGCGGAACGCTCGGATCGCCGCCAGCGTCACCAGCGCCTAAGATTAAGCACCGTCATGAGCACACCGACCCCGCCCAAGAACATCCGCTATCCGCGCATCACTGCACTTATCGCTATCATCCTGGCCGCGGTGAATTTGCGCTCCGTCATCACGGCGATCTCCCCACTCATTCCGGAGATCCAAGCCTCCACCGGCATGAGCGGAACCATGGTTGGCATCATCGGCACGGTGCCCACGGCGATGTTCGCGGTCTCGGCATTCGTGCTCCCCCGCATCAAGGAACGCTTCACGCTCAGCGAGATGATGCTCCTCGCGCTCGGACTTACCGCCGTGGGCCAGCTGCTGCGCGTCGTCTATCCCAACGAGTGGCTATTGCTCGTCGGCTCACTCATCGCGCTGTTTGCCATCGGCATCCTCAACGCGACCATGCCGCTTGTCGTGCGCGAATACTTCCCGCGTCACGTGCCCAGCATGTCGCTCACCTTCATGATGTCGAGTCAGATCATGCTCGCCGCAGCACCCATTGTAGCCGTGCCCATGATGGACTGGGCGGAGAACATGGGCCTGCCCGGCTGGCAGATTTCGCTTGGCTCCTGGAGTGTGCTCGCCGCCATCGCGGCAGTGAGTTGGATGCCTCTGCTCATCCGCCGCGGCCCGAACCCCATCAACACCGCGCCCGAGCCCAACTTCCGTCTGCCGGTGTGGCGCACCACCATCGGCGTCGGCTTGGCCTTCATGTTCGGCTCCAATTCGCTCGTGGCCTACACGATGATGACGTTCATCCCGCAGATCTTCACCGACGCGGGCCAAACCGCGCAGTATGGGGCGAATATGCTCGCCATCTTCAGCGCACTGGGCATTCCTGTCACGATCGTCGGCCCGTGGCTGGCAGGTCGTTTGGCCAACGTCTTCCCCGTCGTCATCATGTCCGCGGTCTTCTTTTCTGCCGCGCTGTTGGGCCTTGCTTTCGCCCCGCTCGCAGCGCCGTGGCTCTGGGTCACGCTCGCCGCCGTAGGTACAGTCATCTTCCCCATGGGCATGGTGCTCGTCAATATCAGGGCACGCACCCTCGAGGGTGCCACCGCACTCACCTCTTTCGGCCAAGGTGTGGGCTACACCTTTGCCTCGCTCGGTCCCCTGCTCACCGGCGCCGCGCACGAGGCGACCGACTCCTTCTTCATTCCCCTCACGGTGATGGCCGCCATCGGCCCCGTTACCCTCGTCGCCGGCTACTTCGCATCCCGCCAGACCTACGTCGAGGATCAACTCCCCGCATAACGCGCGACCTCGCGCGCCATCACCCCGGTAATGAGCGCAATGTCCCGCTCCTCCAGCGGCCGCGACAAGCTAAAGCGCAGGGCTTCCTCCCCGTTTAGGCCCAAGGCCGTCAGCACCGGCGAGGTCCCCCGCCCGCACGCTGAGCCTGCCGATGCCGCCACTCCCGCCGCGTCCAGCGCCACCAGCAGCGCGTCGCCGGAGACGCCGTCGACGACAAACGAGGCATGTCCAGGCAGACGTTCCTCCGGGTGCCCCGTGAGCCGCGCACTCGGCACCCGCTCCAGCACCGCAGCGATGAGCGCATCCCGGCTGTTCATGAGCACCACCGCGCGCTGTGCGACGTCACGCCGCTGCGCTGCCACGGCCGCCGCAAATCCTGCAATGCCTGCGACATTCTCCGTCCCGGCGCGCCGCCCGCCTTCCTGAGCGCCGCCGTGGAGCAACGGCTCAAGCTCCACCGCCCGCTGCAGAAGCAGCGCGCCCACGCCCTGCGGGCCGCCAAATTTATGGGAGGCCAGCGCCACCGCATCCGGCCCCGGTCCCGGCCACCCGTCTGCCGCAAGGCTCAAGGGCAACGCGACCGCGGCTTGAACCGCATCGAGGTGGACCAGCGCCCCCACCGCATGAGCGCGCTCCACCACCGCAGCGACGTCCTGCACGGTTCCGATATCCGAGTTCGCCGCGCCCATCGCAACGAGCGTCGTCTCCGGCGCCAGCTCCCCCATCTCCACGCGTCCCGTCGCGTCGACGTCCGCGTAGTCGACCGCGAAGCCATGCATGCGCTCCAGGTAGGCGACCGACTGCGCCACTGCGGAATGCTCAATGCGCGTCGTCACAATCCGGCGCCCGCGTGGGTGCGCCAGCGCCAGACCGAAGACGCCTAAGTTATTCGATTCAGTCCCGCCCGAGGTAAAGACCACGCCTTCCGGAGCCACGCCGAAAGTTGCGGCGACCGTCTCCCGCGCATACTCGAGTTCCCGGCGCGCCGCCGCGCCCGCGGCATGCAGGCTCGAGGCATTCGCCTGCCCTGCGTCCCACACGCGCTCCATCGCGGCACGCGCCTCGGGGCGCAGCGGCGCCGTCGCTGCGGCATCGAGGTACATCACAGCTCGTCGAGCCCCAAGTCGAGCACGCCCGCGCTGTGAGTGATTGCGCCGACGGAGATGACGTCCACGCCCGTCGCCGCGATCTCTGCGACCGTCTCGAGATTGACGTTACCGCTCGCCTCCACGGTCACACGGCCTGCGATGAGCTCCACCGCCGCCCGTAGATCCTCGAGCGAGAAGTTATCAAGCAAGATCGTGTCGACGCCCGCGTTCACAACGGCCTCGACCTGGCCCAGTCGGTCGACCTCCACGATGATCGACGTTGTATGCCCCACTCGCTCGCGCAGTCCGCGCAGCGCCGCCGTGAGTGCCGTGGCCGGGGCCTGCGCCACGCCGAGCGCCGCCAGATGGTTATCCTTCACCATCACCGCGTCCGAGAGCCCGAAGCGGTGGTTCGTCCCGCCGCCCACGCCCACCGCGTGCTTTTCGAATGCGCGCAGGCCCGGCGTCGTCTTGCGGGTATCCGCAATGCGTGCAGGCCCCGCGAGCTCCACGAAGCGCGCGGTGAGGGTCGCAATAGCGCTCATGCGTTGTGCGAAGTTGAGCGCCGTGCGCTCCGCCGTGAGAATTGCCCGCGCCGGGCCCTCCACCACGGCCAGGCGCTCGCCCGCGGCAAAGCGCGTGCCCTCGGGCGCGAGCTCCGCCACGGCGACGCTCACCTGGCGGAAGGCTTCTTCGATGACGGCGCCGCCGGCGAAGACGCCGGGCTCACGCGCGACGACGGCCACGCGCAGCGTTGCCTCCGCCGGGATCGCGGCCTCGGCCGTGATATCGCCCCACGGCGCATCCTCGCGCAGGGCCGCGGAGACCGCAGTACGGATGGTCTCGGAAGTTAGCATGCGGTGACCTCAGCTTTCAATCGCTGCGCGCGGGCGTGTGCCTGGCGCGGGTCGGTGTGCGGATAATCGGTGCGTTGATGGGCGCCGCGCGACTCGGTGCGCTCCAGTGCGCCCGCGGCGATGAGCTTTCCGATGCCCACCACGTCCGCCGCCGCCTCATCCGTCACGGTCGCCAAGGTGGCGGCGGCGTCGCGAATGCCCGCCCCATCGCGCTCGATGCCAAGGCCTGCCGCGATGGCGTGCTGGGCGTCAGCCAGCGTGCCGTTGCCGGCCCGTGCGGCCGGGGCGATGTCCATGAGGGCACCGTGCAGTCGCGAATCGTCGAAGCGCCACTCTCCGTTTGCGGCCGCGGTGGGATCTGCGGCGGCCGCGTGGCCTGCTGCGTCGCCAAAGACGAGGCCTTCGAGCAACGAATTCGAGGCCAAGCGGTTAGCACCGTGCACGCCGGTATTCGCGGCCTCGCCAGCGGCGTAGAGTCCCGGCACGCTCGTGCGTCCATGGATATCCGTGGCGACGCCGCCCATTGAATAGTGCGCGGCCGGCGCGACGGGCACGGGTTCGCGCGTCCAGTCGTAGCCTTCGGCAGCGAGCATGCAGGAGATGCCGGGAAATTCAGCCGCGAGGCGACCAGGCTCGTTGCCCTCGACGGCCGTGGCATCGAGCCAGATATGCCCGCCCGTCGCATTCTGCGCACGAAAGTTGGCAGCCGCCACGACGTCACGCGGCGCGAGCTCCCCGCGCGGATCCACGTCGAGCATAAAGCGCCGGCCCGCGTCGTCGCGAAGCACGGCACCGGCGCCGCGCACGGCTTCGGAGATGAGGTGGCGCGTGCCTTCGAGCACCGTGGGATGGAACTGCACGAATTCCATGTCCGCGACGAGCGCACCGGCCCGCGCAGCGGCGAGAATGCCCTGGCCGGTGGCTCCGGGCGCGCCGGTCGAGCGCGGGTATACCCCGCAATATCCGCCGGTGGCGAGGACGACGGCATCGGCAAGCAGGATGCCCCGGTTCGTTTCCGCGCCGGTCACGACGCCGTCGCGCAGGACGAGCGAATGTAGCGCGTGCTCCGGTAGCTGAGTGATCCCAGGGGTCCGCGCGACCTCGCCGCGCAGGAACTCATGGAGCTCCGCGCCCGTGCGGTCACCGCTCGCGTGGACGATGCGCGAGAAGGCGTGCGCGGCTTCCAGCCCTTGGTCCAGTGTTCCGTCACTGCGGCGGTCGGCCGGGAAACCTGCGTCGAGCAGCGCGCGGACGCGCTCCCGGCCGCGGCGCACGAGCTCGCGGGCGGCGCGCTCGTCGACGAGACCTGCACCCGCGGCCAAGGTATCGGCGAGGTGCGACTGCCAGGTATCCGACGGGGCGAGGGCCGCTGCAATTCCGCCTTGGGCAAGCTGCGTGCTGCCCGCGCTTCCCTGAATGGAGGGGCCAGGATAGGCGAGCGTGACGTGTGCGCCCGCAGCGTGGGCGGCGAGGGCCGCGCTTATGCCTGCAACGCCGGAGCCGGCAACGAGAACGTGACGCATCTAAGCCACCTTCGGATGGGCGGCGAGCATGCGTTCGAGAGCGACGCGGGCATCGGCTGCCACCGCGTCGTCGACCATGATGCGGTTGGGTATCTCGCCAGCGACGAGGGACTCGAGCGTCCACGCGAGGTAGGCCGGGTGGATGCGGTACATCGTCGAGCACGGGCAGACCACCGGGTCGAGGCAGAAGATGGTGCGGTCCGGGTACTGCGCGGCGAGGCGATTAACGAGGTTGATCTCCGTGCCGATGGCGAGCACGTCGCCCGGCCGGGAGGCTGCGACCTCGCGGCGAATGAGCTCGGTGGAACCGGCGGCATCGGCAGCCTGCACAACGGGTGCCGGGCACTCGGGGTGGACGATGACGCGCACGCCGGGGAACTCGGCGCGGGCGCGCTCAATCTGAGCGACGGTAAAGCGCTTGTGCACGGAGCAGAAGCCATCCCACACGATGACGCGAGCGCGCTCGAGTTCCTCCGGGGTGAGGCCCTTCCGCGGGTTCCACAGCACGATCTCCTCGTCCGGGATGCCCATGGCGTGCGCGGTATTGCGGCCCAGGTGCTGATCCGGCAGGAAGAGCACGCGCTGTCCCTGCTCAAAGGCCCACTCGAGGACCGTCGTGGCGTTCGAGGAGGTGCACACGATGCCTTCGTTGCGGCCGCAGAAGGCCTTGATATTCGCCGCCGAGTTCATGTACGTCACCGGGACGGGTGCCTCGATGGCCGCCGTGATGTCAGCCCACGCGCGCTCGACCTGCGCGAGCGTTGCCATATCCGCCATGGAACAACCCGCAGCGAGATTAGGCAGGATGACAGCCTGGTCCGCGCCCGAGAGGATATCTGCGGTCTCCGCCATGAAGTGCACGCCGCAGAAGACGAAGGCGTCTGCTTCCGGATGCGCCTTCGCGGCTTTCGCCAGGTTGAAGGAGTCGCCCACGAAGTCCGCGTATGTCACGACCTCGTCGCGCTGGTAGAAGTGACCGAGGATCTTCACGCGTTCGCCCAAAGTGTCCTTCGCCGCGGTGATCATGGCGTCGAGTTCCTCGGGGCTGGCTTGGGTGTAGCGCTCCGGAAGCGCGCTCTGGTGGGGCGCATGTTCAGGGAACGGGTCCGCGATGGAGGCGCCCGGGCCGTAGCTCGAGTTCTGATTAAGCGCCCATGGGTCTTGGGCAAGATCGCTGCCGCAGGCTTCGTCCTTTGCAGCAAGCCTGATGAGTTCGCGCACGCTGGGCATGGTGGTCTTCTTTCTAGTCTTCTTCGGGGCGGTACCTGTAGGTTTTTGCGGGTCGATGCTTCACGCCCGCCAGGGAGTGGCCGGTTTCTTCCAACGTCTTCGACGCCAGCATCTGTCTTCGGAAATTCGCCGGATCCAACGGGTGGCCGAGGATGATCTCGTGGACTTCGCGCAGTTGCGCGAGCGTGAACTCGGGGTCGAGGAAGCGGTGCGCCACGGCGGCATACGCCGTGCGCGAGCGCAGCCTTGTGAGCGCCGTCGCGATGATCTCCCCGTGGTCGAAGGCGAGATCCGGCAGGGCGTCGGCGCGGAACCACGCGACGTTGGTGTCCTCCCCAGCCGCGGCGGTGGCGCCTGCGGCATCGCGCGCGCTGTACTGCGCCCAATAGGCGATGGTGACAAGGCGCTCGGCATCCGCGCTGCGTTCGACCGAACCGAAAGAGTAGAGCTGCTCCAGATAGCTAGGCTCGATGCGCGTGGCCGCCACTAAGGTCGCGTGCGCGGTCTGCGTCAGCGTCTGGTTCCAGGCGGTGGGCCCGCCGGGCAGCGCCCACGCATCTTTAAAGGGTGCACGCACGCGGCGCACGAGGGGCAGCCACAGGCCCTGCTCCTCGTCTTTGGCGTGGACACGCGCATGCGCCGGGGGCCGCAGCGCAAAGGCCACGGTGGACACGGCGACGCGCGGCGACTGCCGCCGCCTCTCCGCGACGTTGAGTTTCTGCCAGCCGCTCATGGGCCGCTCACCTCCACTTTTAGTTAAGGTCATTATGACTTTAAGTGAAAAGTAGTGTGGTCCCCCTCACGATGTCAAGCATTTTCTGTGGGCGGGGCTAGCGCCTACGCGCCGCGCGGGCCCGGCTGACAGTGCGGGCACCACCAGATAATGCGCTCCAACTCCCCTTCGTCGCCACCGGCATCGACGCCGCCCAGCACCCCTTTTTCAATGGGTGTTCCGCACCGCCGACAACGTGCGTTAGTGCGTCCGAAAACGTACGTCGTCTCCCCGGCGCGGCGTACCCCCGTGGTGACGCGAATGAGCGAGAACCGATTGGCCCACATGATTGTCCGCGAGACGTCCACGATCTTCTCGACGTCGACGTCGCCAACACGCTCCGCGGGATGCATGCCCGCGATAAAGCAGGCCTCTGCACGGTACTCGTTGCCGATGCCCGCGACATTCTTCTGATCGAGCAGCGCCGCACCGATGGCGCGTTCCGGGCGCGCTTCGATGCGCCAAATCGCCTCCTCGCGCCCGCCATTTATCTCCCAGTCCGGGTCGAGGATGTCTGGGCCCAGATGCTCGATGCGCCCTAGGTAATCCGACTCCGGATAGACCTCCACGAACCCGAGAGTATGACCGACGATCTCGATATCGCGCGGTTCATTAGCAAGCTGCAACACCACGCGTGCGGTATGCCCCGGCGCGCGCCACCTGTCCCCGGCGTAATGGATGTGCCACTGGCCTTCCATCTTCAGGTGCGTATGCAGAATGAGCGGCTCGTCCTCGTCGCCCGCGAATTCCATGAAGAGATGCTTGCCATAGGGCCACACAGCCACGCACTCCATCCCGTCAAAGCGTGCGAGCGCATAGCGCGGTACCCGCACCGAGGTCTTAGTCACCTCGTGGCCCACCATGAACTGCATGCGTTCGGCCAACTGCAGGACGGAATCACCCTCAGGCATGCAGCACCACTCCTTCTTTAACGACTGGCGATTCTACGCCAGCCCCAAACTGAAACCGTAAGGAGTCATCATGACATTCAACTGGCTCAACGCCTACGGCGCCGGCCGACTCGTGATGTTGCTCGTGCCGAATATCATCGGGCGCTCGCCGGCGGCAACAGCGACGCGCAACCGCCGGTGGACGTCCCCGTCGCGCTCACGGTGGCTGAGAATATCGCCCGCTGTGCGTGCATAATCCTCGTGGTTCTCCCGCTCGGCGTGGGCAGAGTTGAGCTCCGCACGCGCGGCGCACGCTGGACCTATTTCGGTCTGAGCGCCGCCGCTCTCACAGTCTATTGCGCAACGTGGGTTCCGTACCTGCACACGCCGACCTTCGTCACCGGTCTGGAACTCGCACTGCTCCCCGCTGTCATGTTCATCAGTTGCAGCGCGGCGCTGCGTCACCACCTACTCACCGCCGCGGGCCTGCTCTTTGCTGCGGCGCACATCTGGATTACGGCGCTCGCCCACAACGGGCTTGCAAGCTAACTCGAAATCGCAGAACGCTCCAACATCCCTGGCGCGTTGTGGATAATCGCAACGGAGCAGAATCCGTGCGTCGTAGTGGGAATTTTAATGAGTCTCGTCGGGTGATTGAATTTTATAAACAACATCGTTAGTATCGTTCTTACGAAGCCGCTCAGCGGCAAATAGGCAACGGGCCCCGCACTTGATGCGACGGCCCGCCCTTTATTTTTCTTTCCCTAACCGTGGATCCTTTTCCAATGCAAGAAGGATCCATCGTTCGCTCTTAATCCACGCCCCCATTCCCGGATTCATCATTCTTGCGGTCTCGATGCACGCCTGATGCACATTGGCGATGGCCTTAAGATCAAAAATCAATGGCCGATGATGGGAGGCCCGATTCCTCCACCTAAGGATCTCAGCGCACCTTTTGGTAAAACCACCCAATCATCTTGGTATAGGTGAGGTGCAATCGCTTCCTCCCAAAGAACGTGGCGTGGATTTTCAGGATTGCTGGCAGCTGCCTTATTTGGCAGCAACCGCACCCACGAACCAAAAAAGTCCCGCGACTAAATCATCATGGGTAGGGATACCCCGCACAGACGACACATCCGAATAACTAGCAAGTCCTCTGCTCCGGTTCCGTCTCCCCAGCACGATTTTCGCCAATTCCGCCTCGGGATATTCAATCCACTCCGAGGAACCACAGCGAGGCTCGCCAGAATTCCATTGCGCGAATGAAGTATCAATGACATTCCGCAGAAGCACCTCAACTATTCCGGTCGTGCGTTGAACCGTGGCAGCTAGGTACGAGTTCCATAGATACAAACGAGCCGCCAGCCTCATGTCGCCACGATCAACAATGTCCATATACCTACGCGTGCGTACTGCCGGAATGCTATCGAACAATAGTTGCGCTGTTCTTAGAGTCACTGGGAACGTAGAAACGTCCACAATGTGTACCCCCGAGTCAAAAGTGAGTCATGTACATTGACATGCCCACCTTAACCCATGTAGGTCTCGAAGCGTCGAGACATATTTTCCATAATTGTGCAGGAGACTGGCTGCACATAACGCGCCGCACTGCGCCTAGGAGCGTTGCGGTGTGACTCCCGGCACCGACGCCCCACGCTCCCACGGCGTGATGACATGCTCGCGCTTGAGGTCACGCACCGAGGACACGCCAAGCAGCGTGCAGGCAGTCTCCAGTTCAGAGGTGAGCAGCTCGATGATGCGGTCGACGCCCTCGCGGCCACCGGCCATGAGACCGTAGAGGTAGGCGCGGCCGATGAGCACGAAGTTCGCGCCGAGTGCCAGGGCAATCGCGATATCGGTGCCGGACATAATGCCGGAGTCGTAGACGATCTCGGCGTCAGGGCCGAGCTCCGCACGGATGGCTTCGAGAGCGCGCAGCGTATTGACCACGCGGTCGAGCTGGCGGCCGCCGTGCGAGGAGACCACCACGCCATCGGCGCCGAGCTCGATCACCGTGCGGGCGTCAGCAGGATTGACGATGCCCTTGACGAGCATCTTTCCGTCCCACTGCTCGCGAATCCACTCGAGGTCATCGAAGTTGAGACCCGGGTCGAACATCGTGTTGACGAGTTCGCCCAAAGTACCCGTCGTCGAGGTCAGCGACGCGAAGGTGACCGGGTCCGTCGTGAGGAAGTTGAACCACCACTCCGGACGCCACGCGGCGTCAAGAACGGTGCCAGCGGTGAGCCGCGGCGGGATGCGCATGCCGTTGCGCGTATCGCGCAGGCGCTGGCCCGCGACCGGGGTATCGACGGTGACGACGAGTGTGTCGTAGCCACTCGCTGCCGCGCGACGCAGCAACTCCGCGCTGGCCGCGCGGTCCTTCCACAGGTAGAGCTGAAACCAGCGGCGGCCGCGTCCGGAGGCCCGCTCGACCTCCTCCACGGAGCGAGTACCCATTGTCGACAGCGTGAACGGGATACCCGCCGCCGTTGCTGCCGATGCCCCCGCATCCTCGCCCTCGGCATGCATAAAGCGCGTAAACCCGGTCGGCGCAATGCCGAACGGCAGCGCGGAACGCCCACCCGCAATGTCGACGGACAGGTCGAGCTCCGTGGCACCCGTGAGCACGTTAGGCAGCAGGCGAATGGAACGGAAGGTCTCCCGCGATTCGTCATAGGTAACCTCGTCGCGCGCGGCGCCGTCCACATAGTCGAAGGCCGCCTTAGGGATGCGACGCTTGGCGATTTTCCGGAGATCCCACACGTCCGCGGCCTCCGCAAGGCGCGCGGCGCGACGGTCGAGGGTCGGCCTCTCAAAGCGCATGAGGTTCTTTAGTTCTGAGACTTGGGGCAGTTGGCGCTTGAGACGCATGGTGGGTACTCCTCTTCGTGGTTCGTAGTGCGGCCGCAGAAAGCGGTCCCGCTTTCCATTCCTACTCTTCTACAGAAATAGCGCCAAACTGGGGTCCTCCCCAGACAGTACGAAACCCCAGCGCCACCGAAGTGACACTGGGGCGCATGCGAGGAAGCCTAGTGGCGGATATTCACGCGCTTGTGGTTGTTGGAGCCAGCCTCGATGAGCGCGACCATGCCCACGGCGTAGTCAGCGTAGGAAATCTCATTGTTGCCGTTGGCGTCAACAGTAAACGCGTCGGACTCAATGATCTCGAACGCGCCGGTGCGCTCGCCCTCGGCATCGAACTCGGCAGCCAGGGACACGAAGGTCCAATTGAAGTCGTCGCGCGTACGCAGGTAGTAGAGTTGCTCCGACTGTTGGGAGTTCTCCTTCAGCAGGTTCAACTTTAACGTCGAAGCCAGCCTTACGCACATGCGGTAGCTTTACGGAAGTAGGACCAAAAAGTAACCATCGAGGTCACAGCCATAAAACAGCCGATTACTTCTTTGCCCGCCTGCCCCGTCGAGACGACACTCACGCTTCTGTCCAATCGCTGGCGCGCCATGATCCTGCGCGATCTGCTTGACGGCACCATGCGTTTTAACGAGCTGCGCCGCTCCGTGACCGGCATTAGCCAGAAGGTTCTCACGTCGAACCTGCGCGAGATGGAAGACACGGGCCTCGTCCACCGCGAGGTCTTCGCCGAAGTCCCGCCCCGCGTCGAGTACTCGCTCACCCCGCTCGGCCAGTCCATGCGCCCCATCCTTGACGCCATGGACGAATGGGGAAAGCACTACCAGCAGCAGGTTGCCAAGGAGATCGTCTAGCACTGGTATCCACGCTCCGCCGCTCACCCAGCTTTGGGTTTATGGCGCTTCACGCCGCCACACCAGCCCCAAAACGCAACAAAACCAAAGCCAGGATGTGCTGCGGCACCAGTCGTATCCCTAGCGCCGATACCCACGCGGCCGGAATCCACCCGGCGCGGACCGCCAGCCTTCACGCCCCGCGTCGGCAGCACCATCAGAGGGTTCAGGCTCCGGCACGGACTCCAGCGCATCGGACAGCGACCGGCCCCGTCGGCTCGGCGCCACGGAGGTCGAAAGCTTGCCAGAAATCCGCACGCCCTTCGGAGTAATCCCTGCGCCGTGCTCGCGCAGCTGATTCGCCAACGGGGTCTCAAAGACCGAGGCCCCGTCGGCCTTTTCGATGGTGAGCGGCGAGAGGCGCCCAGATGCGACGGCCTCAGTGAGCGCCGCCACGATATAGCCCACGACCTCGCCGCCATCGATGCCTGCGGGCACCGGGAACGTCGTCAGCGTCTTGCCGCCACGCGTGAGGTGCGCGACGGGCAGGCCGTCCACGAGCACGACCAAAGCACCCGCCGCGCGCGTGGGCGAGCCCTCCGTCTCCGGCCACGGCAACGCCGCACCGTAGGGGTTCGCCGGATCCGCCGCGGCGAGCAGGTAAGTCTGCGGCTCCTGCGTGCCCGACGGCCAGCCGGTCACGTCCGGTGAATCCGCGAGCCCGCGCAGGCGGTCGATGACAGCAGGCGTCGAGAACTGCGCCGCACCCAGGCCTTCAATGACGTAGCCACGCATGGCCTTGCCGGACTCCTCGAAGCCGGAAAGCACCTTATACGCCAGCGCGAAGCCGCCCAGCACATCTTCAGCGACGACGCTCCCGCGCGTGACCACGCCGTAGCGGTCAAGCCAGGCCTCGCCGTGTGCCAAAGAGCGAGCCGTTGCTTCCGATGCCGCCGGCACTGCCAGCGCCCAACGCCCCGCCACGTCCGGCGGGGTCAAGGTTGCACGCTGCGACTGGGCAAAAGACGTGCGGCCCATGCGCAGGCGGGAACGGGTGGGGCGTCGCTTAGCGCGGTGTGCAGTAGCCCCTGACCGCGAGCCCGCCGTGGCCACGTGCGTGCGAATCGGCGCAAAGGAATCCGGGCTGACCAGGCCCATCTCCACCAGCGACCACAACGCTTCGCGCAGCTCATCCGCGGTGCCGGGCACCTGAGAGAGAATGTCACCGAACAGGAAGCTACCGCCGCGCTGCAGGACCTCCAGCGTTGCAGACTGCAGCATGCTGAGCCCCAGCTCCTCTGGTTCGAGCTGCGGAGCCAGCTGCGCCGCGTAGTCGGCAGGCAGCAGCATGATCCACGGGTCATTCGCACCAGCCTTACCTGCACCGACGATGAGCACCTCGCCGTTTGCGGTGAGCTCATCGAGCATCGTCGGCGAATAGTCCCCCACTCGCGCGGGCAAGATGAGCGACTCCCACGCCGAGGCCGGCAAACGCACGCCCGCGAGCTGCTCAATCACGCTAAAGACTCCATCAGCACCGCGCAGGACTGGGCGCTTGCCCACGGGGGCCACCTGCTGCCAGTCCGGCAAGAAGCGGCCAAAGGTCGCCGCACTGACAGGTTCCGTCGCGGCGCGCGCGGCGGCCAGGGAACGGGAGCGAATCGTACGCAGCACCTCAGCCGCGCAATACTCTGCTTCCTCGATGCCTTGACGGTAGCGGCCTTCTACGATGGTGTCGATGGACTGCAACGCTGTGTGCGCAGTCGATGCTGACAGGCCGAAAGCATCCTGCAGATCCCGCAGCACGAATGGGCCGCGGGTGCGTGCCCAACGCGAGACAAGCTGCTGCAGGGCATCTGTGATGGTGGCTTGCTGCGCCGGGACGCCGGGCGGGACGGGGACGCCGAGGGCGTCGCGAAGCAGCGGGGCGTCGAGTGGCTGCGCGAAGTGCTCGCGGCCGCCAATGCGTACCCGCATCACGCGCGCACCCAAGGATTCGATGGCGCTGAGCGGGACATTCGTGTGCTCGGCCATCTCCTCGACAGGAATGGGGCCAAGCAACCGCAGCAGGTCCGCGACCTCCTCCGTGGTGCGGGCGCGGCGGTCCTCGGCTGTACGCTGCAGCTGTGCGTGGACCTGAGCGATGATTTCTGGGTCGAGGAGCTCCCGCAGCTCCACCGTTCCCAGCAGCTTTGACAGCAAAGCTGGGTCGAGGGCTAGGGCAGCCGCGCGCTTTTCTGCCAGCGGGGAATCGCCCTCGTACATAAACGCGCCGGTGTAATTAAACAGCAGCGTGGAGGCAAAAGGCGAAGGCTGCTCCGTAGTGACCTCCGCAATGCGCACGCGTCGGTGCCCCAACTCCCGCATGGTCTCTGTCAGCGCGGGAAGATCGTAGACGTCTTGCAGACACTCGCGGACTGTCTCCAGGATGATGGGGAACGAGGGATACTTGCGGGCGACGTCGAGAAGCTGCTCCGCACGCTGGCGCTGCTGCCACAAGGGGGCGCGCTTGCCGGGGTTGCGCCGCGGCAACAGAAGCGCACGCGCGGCACACTCGCGGAAGCGCGAAGCAAAGAGCGCGGAACCGCCCACCTGCTCCGTCACGATGTCGGTGATCTCATCTGCGTCAAAGACGAACAACGAGCCATCCGGCTCCTTCTCCCCTTCGGGAAGGCGCAGGACGATGCCGTCATCGCCGGCCACCGCCTGTGGGTCCATGCCGGTCAGCTCCGCCACGCGCTGCCCCACGGCCAGCGCCCACGCGGCATTAACGCCGCGGCCAAACGGGCTGTGCAGGACCACGCGCCAGTCCCCTAGTTCGTCCTTGAATCGCTCGAGCACCAGCGTCTTTTCATCCGGGATGATGCCTGTGGCCTCGTATTGTTCTTGGAGGTAGGCCGCGATATTTCGCGCGGCGTTCTCATCGGCGTCCTGCACGACGGACGGGTCCTGGTGGACTTCGCGGCGGTACGCACCCAGTGCTTGGCCCAGTTCATACGGGCGCCCGGCTTGATCGCCATTCCAGAAGGGCAAGCGCCCGGTGTGCCCCGGTGCGGGAGTCACGATGACTTGGTCGCGGGTGATCTCCTCGATGCGCCAGCTCGTGGCGCCCAGAGTAAAGATGTCTCCCACGCGGGACTCGTAGACCATTTCCTCGTCGAGCTCACCCACGCGGCGCGGGCCGCTGTTCTCCCCACCCGCAGGCAGGAAGACACCGAACATGCCGCGGTCAGGGATGGTTCCACCGTTGGTCACGGCCACTCGCTGCGCGCCTGGGCGCGGGCTCAGCATCCCCGTGATGCGGTCATAGACCACGCGGGGTTTGAGCTCAGAGAAGTCAGTCGAGGGATAAACCCCAGAGACCAAGTCGATGACCGAGTCGAAGACCTCCCGGGCCAGGTCACAATAAGGCCAGGCGCGGCGCACCATGGAGTACCAGGCATCAGCATCAAGGCCGCCCACGCTGTCGGCTTCCCCGAAGCCCTCAGCACCCGGCTGCACACCGCGCACAGTCACCGGCGCAACCTCGGCAGCAGCCACCGCCGCCACCGTCTGCTGCGCCAAAACGTCCAGAGGATTACGCGGCGAATGCATCTCCTCAATGAGGCCTTCGCGCATGCGGGAGACCGTCAGCGTCGATTGGACCAGGTCCGCCCGGTGCTTGGGATAGAAGGAGCCCTGCGAAACCGCACCGACGGAGTGCCCGGCGCGGCCCACGCGCTGCAGGCCAGAAGCCACTGAAGGAGGTGATTCTACTTGCACCACCAGCTCCACCGCGCCCATGTCGATACCGAGCTCCAACGAGCTCGTGGCCACCACAGCACGCAGGGAGCCTTCCTTGAGCATCGTCTCCGTAAGCAGGCGCTCGTCCTTGGACACCGATCCATGGTGTGCACGGGCGATAACGGCAGGCGCTGTGCCGGCGACGTCGACCTGCTTCATCAGCTGCGCCGGGTCCCGGCGCGTGGCCGGCGACAAGCTTTCCGGATCGTGCTCCTGCGCGTAGAGCTCGTTGAGCCGGGAGGTAAGACGCTCGGCAGTGCGCCGCGAATTCACAAAGACGAGGGTCGAGCGATGCTCCATGATTTCGGAGTAGAGGTCCTCCTCGATGAAGGGCCAGATGGACTTGGCCGTGGGCAAGGCGGAGTCCGAAGCCTGCAGGCGAGCCCCGTCGAAGGTGCCGGTGATACCCAGCGGATCGTCAACGGTCATCTCCCCAATGGTGGAACCTTGCTCCGGCGTCGGTAGGTCAGACATGTCCTCCACGGGCACATGGACATCGAGTTGCCAGCGCTTTAGCGCTGGTGGGGCCACAATGTCCACGGGGCGATCCCCACCCAAGAAGTTAGAGACCGCCGAAAGCGGACGCACCGTAGCCGAAAGTCCGATGCGCTGGAACTCGCCAGCCACCGCGGCCAGACGTTCCAGAGTCAACGCCAAGTGGACGCCGCGCTTGGTTCCGGCAAGCGCATGGATCTCGTCGATGATGACCGTATCCACGCTGGCCAGGATGCCCGCCGCCTTGGAGGTGAGCATGAGGTAGGCCGATTCCGGCGTGGTGATGAGGATGTCCGGGGGTTTTCGGATCTGCCGTGCGCGTTCGGCCGAAGGCGTATCCCCGGAGCGCACGCCCACGGTGATGTCCGGCACGTCGAGCCCCAAGCGCTCTGCCGTGCGCGCGATGCCCTTGAGCGGCGCGCGCAGGTTGTTCTCCACGTCCACGCCGAGCGCCTTCAGCGGGGAGATATACAGCACCTTCACGCCCTGCGCCCCGCCCCGTACTGCCGGGCCCACGGGCAAGGCGGTTTGCCCTTCCTTTTCCACCAAGGAATTTAGTGCCCACAGAAAGGCCGCCAAGGTTTTACCAGAACCAGTCGGGGCTACCACGAGCGCGTGCGCGCCTTGGGAAATCTTGTCCCAGGCTTGTTCCTGAACAGGCGTGGGCGCTGCGAAAACATCCTCAAACCACTGCCCTACTTGCGGGCGGAAACGGCCAAGAATATTTTTTGACATGCCCTACTTTAACGCGCGCGGTAATCTGGCATACATGACCGTCGAGATTTCAGATTCCCGCCTTACCAATTCATTAGCCAACGGCTGTGGTGAGATCCTCAAGGGCGTGCGCAATGGTGGCCTGTTGCGCGGGCTTGCGCTTGGCGACGCCGGCGATGAAGCCGCCCAAGAATGGATCACCCGCGTCATCGCCCAGCACCGTCCGGCTGATGGCGTCCTCTCCGAAGAAGCGGCTGATGACCTCAGCCGCTTGAAGAAGGACCGCGTGTGGATCGTTGACCCACTCGACGGCACCAAGGAGTTCGCCACCGGCCGCCAGGACTGGGCCGTGCACATTGCGCTCGTCATCAACGGCATTCCGGAGCACGCCGCCGTGGCGATGCCGGACTTGGGCGTTACCTTCCGTTCGTCCGACGCCCGCGCGGTGACCGGCCCGCTGGCCAAGAAGTTCGTGGTCTCCCGTAACCGTCCGCCGCAGGTGGCCTCCCACATCGCTGAGAAGATGGGCTTTGAGACCGTCGGCATCGGCTCCGCTGGTGCGAAGGCCATGCACGTCCTTCTTGGCGACTTCGATGGCTACATTCACTCTGGTGGCCAGTACGAGTGGGACCAGGCTGCACCAGTAGGCGTGGCGATGGCAGCAGGCCTGCACTGCTCCCGCCTGGACGGCTCTCCGATCCGCTTCAACAACGAGGACACCTTCATCCCCGACCTTCTCATCTGCCGCCCTGAGCTGGCCGATGAGATCTTGGAGCACGCTAATGCCTACGCGGAGGCAAACGGCAGCTTCTAGCCTGCCAGCAGAAGTTAAAAACTTCGCGCGAGAGTTGCTACACTCGACACCATGATCCAGACCCCATATGAGGACCTCCTCCGCAAAGTTTTGGAAGAAGGCACAGAAAAAGGTGACCGTACTGGCACCGGCACGCGCTCTATTTTCGGAGCGCAGCTGCGCTATAACCTGGCCGAGTCATTCCCGCTGCTGACTACCAAGAAGGTCTACTTCCACGGTGTTATCGGCGAGCTGCTGTGGTTCCTCAAGGGCGACTCCAACGTGAAGTGGCTGCAGGACAACAACGTCCGTATCTGGAATGAGTGGGCTGACGCCGATGGCGAGCTGGGCCCTGTCTACGGCGTCCAGTGGCGCTCGTGGCCTACCCCGGATGGCACGCATGTTGACCAGATCCAGCAGGCTCTGGACACACTGCAGAATAATCCGGATTCTCGTCGCAACTTGGTCTCCGCCTGGAACGTGGCAGAACTAGACAAGATGGCGCTTATGCCCTGCCACCTGCTATTCCAGCTTTACGTGGCAGACGGCAAGCTCTCCCTGCAGGTCTATCAGCGTTCGGCGGACATGTTCCTAGGCGTGCCTTTCAACTTGGCTTCCTATGCCGCGTTGGCCCACATGTTTGCCCAACAGGCTGGTCTGGAGGTCGGCGAGCTCATCTGGACTGGCGGCGACTGCCACATCTACAACGACCACATTGAGCAGGTCAAGGAGCAGCTCTCCCGCGAGCCACGCCCCTACCCGCAGCTCAAGCTGCACAAGGCTGACTCATTGTTCGACTACACCTTCGACGATTTCGAGGTCGTAGGCTACGATCCCCACCCCACCATCAAAGCGCAGGTTTCCGTCTAATGCTGGGGGCTATTTGGGCGCAGTCCTTGGACGGCGTCATCGGCGATGGCGTGGCGATGCCGTGGCATGTTCCGGAGGATCTCAAGCACTTCAAAGAGGTCACCATCGGCTCGCCGGTGGGGATGGGCCGGCGCACGTGGGAGTCGCTGAACCCGAAGTTCCGCCCGTTGCCGGGCCGCGATAACTACGTTTTGTCCCGCAAGGCACCTGGCGCTTGGTCCGCTGGCGCCCAGGTCACCGCTAACATTTCACAACTTACGCACACGCTTGACGACGCCTGGTTCCTCGGCGGCGGGCAGATCTATTCCTCCACTATCGATGATGTGGACATCATTGAGATAACCCTCATGGGAGTCAACATTGGGAATATTTACGGCGACGCCGCCGTTTATGCTCCTGAAGTGCCTGATTCTTTTGGATTGTCGGCAAGCACCGACTGGCTGACATCTGAGAAGGGCCACTTGACAATTCCGGGCCAACCGCCGAGTGAGTTGCCTATGAAGTACCGATTCTTAACCTACGAGCGAAAGGACGCCGCTTAAATGACCGTGGCAGCACCTGAGACTACCGAGCACGTCACCATCTTCTACGCCGACTGGTGCCCATTCTGCGCCAAGCTGCTCAAGGGCTTGAACCGCACTGAGACGCCTTATGCGCTTGTCGACGCCGAGGCCGAAGGCACCGAGGATATCAACGAGTGGATCAAGTCGGTTAACGACGGCAACCGCATCGTGCCCACGGTCCTCTACTCTGACGGCACCTACGAGACCAACCCGCCTGCTTCCGCAGTACGCGCCAAGCTCGCTGAGCTCGACGGCTCCACCAAGTAGAAGCCAGCTAGTCGCTATCGGCGAGCGACCACGGATTAGTCGTCGTCCTCGCCGAAAAGCTCAACCATGTCCGCTGGTGAGAGCGTGCCACCCATCCCGGAGATTTCCTTCGAGTAGATGGTGTTGAGGTACTCGTCCAACGCTGCTTTAAGCTTCTGTGCATCATACTTGTTGAGCAGCAGCAAGCGCTTGGAGGCCCCACCCGGGACGGCCTTCTCGATGGCAAGTGTTTCCACCCCGTCTTTGCTAATGGTCTCGGCGAATACCTCGCGTCGCTGCACGTCAGTGAAATGGACGATATTGTCATGATGATTTCCCATGGCTAACAAGTTATCCGATTTAACGCCAACTCGGGCGGTACTGGTAACCTAGTTTCGTTGCGTTAAGCACCCCCGCCCCAGTAGCTCAGGGGATAGAGCACGGCTCTCCTAAAGCCGGTGTCGGAGGTTCGAATCCTCTCTGGGGCACAATGTGAAGTCTCGAGACATCGTTCCTACGGTGTCTCGAGTTTTTCGTTTTGCTACTTAGCCCCCGGCTGATCTGCGTAACTGACGAGGAAGCCGCGTCCAGAGCAGAACCGGTGGGCTTCGTTGTCAGTTGTGCACGTTTCAGCTTCTGTCATCGGCCCTCGGCGCGATGCTCAGGGCCTTGCGTCGTGTTTGTGGTCGGTGCCGGTTCCGCGGCGTCCTGCTTTGCCCGCTGGATCTACGTAACTGACGAGGAAGCCGCGTCCAGAGCGTGTCTGATGGTTTGTGTGTGGGAGGATAGAATCAAATTTTTATGGAGGTTCGAGCATGGGACCCTTTACGGGAGCATCGAAAATTCATCTGTAGACTACTGAACCAGTGATAAATGCATTTCTTCAGCAAGGACTATGCTTTTACAAAACCCCGTCGGCCCATCTCCCGAATCTGAGTACATTGATGCAGATCAGCTTGCAGCCGAATGGAACCCAGACGAGTTTCCGCTGGTTGATTTGAATGACCCAGTTTCCCTAGAGGGCATTCCAGAAACTGTGCTTCTTCAGCTGCAACAAGAACAAGCTAATCGAGATTCATCTACCCCCCTGGAAAACCAGTGATACTAGTAGCCGTTCCCGCCTTGGCGGCAGGACTCATTTGGGGCCTAATTACAGGAATTATTTTCACCATAATAAACCACCGTCGCTACTTTAGAGGAAATGAAAAGACTCTGGACTCCAAAGTGAAGCTTGGCGCTTTTAGTTTATTCTGTTCCATTGTTTTCTTTATATGGATTAGGCCGGGAGGGTTTGAAAACTACCTATTAAGCGCAGCGCTTGTATCCCTCACTTTCGGCGTGGGAACATTCATTTCAGCAAAAACTATAATGTCAATATGGGGCCCGGAAAAATTTCCACGACCAGGCACTGATAAACCCTCCACTTGAGCAAATTAAAAATAAGAAGGACTCTTCCCGAACCCAGTTGATAAATTCAGCATATGATTAGCCAAATTGGCGAGCTTCTCGAAGAGGCACAGAGGTCTGGCTTAGCTACAAGCGAATTAGGGCTATGTACACAATCACGCTTTTCGAAACCAGTCTGCTGAGTTGGCTTGAACAACATAGCTTTTCAGCCGCTGAAAAATCGGTCAAATGAGGGGCCGATTTTTGAACTAACACCTCAAACAGGCGAAATTGCCAGTCCACTCTCACTAAGTATCGCCACCGGCCTTAACCAACAGCCGATGCATGCAGACGGAGCTCATCTGCGGACCACACCAGACTTTGTGCAGCTACTTGCCACGACGCTTCGACGCTTGAGGCAGTGCGCTGCCGGCGGCCTTCTTCGCAGCCGCACTATAACTCTTGCCGCGCAGCACCTTACTGGACGCCTTCGCTGTAGACCTGCTGGTCTGCTTGGGGTTGCGAGCCACTCTCCCCTCCCTCCCTAACAGGCGGATGATTCCCAGGACGAGGCAGCTAGCGACCCAGCTTGTGCAACTTGATCGTAGCGGTCCAGATCTTGACGGTGGTGGTGGCCTTGACGGTCACTGACCCCTTGCGGACCGTGTGCGCCTAGCATCGAATGGTTGCCATTCCCTCTCCTTTCGAGTCAATCAGCCCGAGGGGAGAGATACTCCGCACGGCTTAGCGACGTCGAGGTCGGCTTCACCCTTCGCTTCCCCGACACACCCGAAGGCCGCCAAGCGCAGTCGATGGTGGACAACCTAATTCACATCTCCCATGAAAAGGACTGCACGGTATCCCGCACGGTTGAGCACCCGACGAATGTTAGGTTTCTCAATCAGTCCTAATCAGGTCACGCCTTGATTCCACGCCAAATCCTTAAACCCCCTACCCGAACGGCTTCTCGTCGTTTCAGTCGCGGACGACCTCAAGCGGTATTGCTTAATCCTAGATCTCTAATCTGCTGTGCGCTGCGGATCTGCATGCATCCATGCACGAGACACGCCACATACTACGGTACATTTGTTAACTAAAGTGATAAAAGTTAATTAGCTTGCGTAATCTCGCGCTCAACTCCGCTCTCGCTTTCAAAGTTCATGTACAAGGAGTAAGTCACCGTGTCTGCAACCTTCAACCGCCGTTCCCTGTTTAAGGCAGGCGCTGTGGTCCTTACCGCGGGCGTCGTCAGTGCCCAAGCCCCCTCCGCGCTCGCGTTGGGCCCGGTTCTCGGCACCATCATCGACTTCGCCGTGGGTGTTCCTTCCCCACAGGCAATCAAGAACGCCGGCCACCTGGGCGCCATTCGTTACGTGTCCCAGCGCCGCCCTGGCACTGAGACCTGGATGACCGGCAAGCCTGTGACATTGAAGGAAACCAAGGCCAACGCCGCCCTTGGCTTGGCCACGGCCTCCATCTATCAGTTCGGCCGCGCAGAAACCGCCGACTGGAAGCAAGGCGCTGCGGGCGCTGCTGTGCACGCACCGCAGGCAATCGCCATCCACAAAGCTGCGGGCGGCCCAACCAACCGCCCGATCTACATCGCCATCGATGACAACCCCACCCGCGCGCAGTACGACCAGCAGATCAAGCCCTACCTGCAGGCTTTCTCCAAGCTGCTTTCCGCGGCGGGCTACCAGACCGGCGTTTACGGAAACTACAACACCATCGAGTGGTGCGTGCAGGACCGCATCGGCTCCTTCTACTGGATGCACGATTGGGGTTCAGGTGGAAAGATCCACCCACGCACCACCATCCACCAGCTGCCGGGCTCCGCGCAGCGCGTGGTAGATGGCGTGACCGTGGATATCAACCACGTCTACGCACGCGACTGGGGTCAGTGGACGCCCGGCCAGGCAGCGCCAGCACCGGCTGCGCCATCCAAGCCAGGAACTGCTACCCCGGCACCCGCGCCGTCGATTCCGGCAGGCTCCTCAGACGCACTAGGTGCGTTGAGCTCCCAGGTGGAGTCGATGGCCCCGGGCGTTACGATGCCGCGCGTTGACGCCAACGGCATCCGCATTGGAGGCTCGTCCGTATCCCAAGAACAGGTCAAGGGAGCCGTTGACCTGATTGCTACTTTGCAGAACGCGATGAAATAGAAGTCTGCGAGGTTGACGACGTCGCTTTAGCCCGTGCCGATGGCGCGGGCTTTTTCTTATCAACCCCACTTTGCTTTGCAGAGGTTTCCTTCTTCGATTCGGAAGGCTCCTGCTTAGCGCTCGAGGACTTATCCGCTTTGTCAGAGTCCTTCTTCGCGGTGGAGGTTACGGTGATCGTCGTCTTCGATGCCGTGGTCGTCTCCACTTCTTCCCCACTCAGGGACTTATGGAAACGGGTGGTGCCCTCGCGAAGGTTTTCCGCGGTGACCTCAGACTTCACAAACTTGGTGAGATCATCGGCGCTGCCGGTGACAGAGGCCGCCACCACGAAGTTCCTGCCGAAGGAAACTGAGGAGTGCAGAGTCTTATCATTCGACCAGCCCCACTTTGTTCCCACCACGTTCTGCAGCTTGGCGGTGCCGTAGTCTTGCTCGTAACCGTCCTCCGAGACGGGATCGGCGTGGGCCATCGCCACAAGAACAGGGTGTGTAGGGTCGTCTTCCAACAGCTGCACAACAAAGCGCACGACGTCATAGGTCGACGTCACCGAGGTACCCCACTTATCCCCGGCCTTGGTGTTCAAAAGGCCGTATTCCTTGGCAATGGCATCAATGGACTTCGGGTACTTGTTAAAGAGGTCTTCCGCGCTGGTATCGGAAGAGTTCGCAATCATGTCCAGGGCTTCGTACTTGTCATTGAAGGAGCCCTCTTCCAACACATAGGTAGCGATGTAGAGCTTGATGAGGCTGAGCGCAGGACGCGGCTCATGCTCGTTCTTGGTGGCCATCCGCATGCCGTCCCCCACGCGGTAGTAGCTCAGTTGCTGGTGGTCTTCGCCACCTAGGAATTGGCTCACCGAATCAGGCTGCCCATTCAGGTCCGCGTCACCCTTCTCGTGCTCGGTGGCACGTGCTGCAGCAGCGCTTGACGACGCCCCCTTCTCCTGCGCTGTGCGCTCATCTGCGGGTGTGCAGGCGACGAGCAGCGAGCCGGCGACTGAAAACGCGGCGAGGGCGGCCCCGAACCTCATCGGAGCCGCCTTCGTTTCTAGAAAAGAACTAAGCACGGTCTAGATAGTACTGCAGTCCCTTGTGTGCTTTAGTGGTCGACTGGCGCCTCAACGCCAACGCCGGTCAGGGAGCGAACTTCCATCTCAGCGGAGAGCTCTTCGAAGTTGTCCGGCGGGGTCATCAGGGAGACAATCCAGCCAGCCAGGAAGGACAGCGGGATGGAGACGATGCCTGGCGAGGACAGCGGGAACAGTGCCCAATCTGCGTTCGGGAACATCGAGGTCTCGGTACCGGATACTGCCGGGGAGAAGAAGATGAGGAGCAAGCAGGAGATAACACCGGTGTACATGGAGGCCACAGCACCTGCGGTGTTGAAGCGGCGCCAGTACAGGGAGTACAGGATGGTCGGCAAGTTTGCAGACGCAGCCACTGCGAAGGCAAGGGAGACCAGGAAGGCGACGTTCTGAGTCATGGCGAGGATGCCCAGGATGATAGACACGATGCCGAGGACCACAACGGTGATCTGGGAGACGCGAACCTGCTCAGCCTCGGTGGACTCGCCGTTACGGATGACGGAGTGGTAGACGTCGTGTGCAATGGACGCGGAAGCGGTGATGGCAAGACCTGCAACGACGGCCAGAACGGTAGCGAAGGCCACTGCGGAGATGACTGCCATGAATACAGAGCCACCCAGCTCCAGCGCCAGCAGCGGTGCCGCGGCGTTTGCGCCGCCCGGTGCGGCGAGGATGCGGTCCGGACCAACCAGTGCAGCAGCGCCGTAGCCCAGGATGAGGGTCATCAGGTAGAAAGCACCGATGATGACGATGGCCCAGGTAACGGAACGACGAGCCTCAGTTGCGGTAGGCACGGTGTAGAAGCGCATCAGAACGTGTGGCAGGCCGCCAACACCGAGGACCAGAGCGATACCCAGGGAGATGAAGTCAAGCTTGGTGGTGAGGGACTTGCCATACTTCAGGCCTGGCTCCATGATCTGGGAGGCCTCGTAGCCCTTCTCCTTGATGTAGTCAGAGCCAGCGTGCATGTCGATAGCGTCAGAGAACAGGGTGCTGAAGCCGCCCTTGATGGCGAAGAAGGTCATGGCGCACATTGCCACGACGCCGGTAACCAGCAGGACAGCCTTGATCATCTGGACGTAGGTGGTGCCCTTCATACCGCCAACGAGAACGTAGACGATCATGAGGATGCCGACGATGCCGACGACGACTGCCTGCCAGGTGAAGTCATGAATGTCCAGCAGAACGGAAACCAGGGAGCCTGCACCGGCCATCTGAGCGATGAGGTAGAACAGAGAAACAAACAGCGTGGAGATAGCCGCAGCCACGCGAACTGGGCGCTGCTTCAGGCGGAAGGACAAAACGTCCGCCATGGTGAAGCGGCCAACGTTACGCATTGGCTCGGCCACGAGCATCAGCGCGACCAGCCAGGCCACGAAGAAGCCTACGGAGTAGAGGAATCCGTCGTAACCGGTCAGCGCCACAGCGCCGACGATGCCGAGGAAGGAAGCCGCGGAGAGGTAGTCACCGGAGATTGCCAGGCCGTTCTGGCGTCCGGAGAAGGAACCACCGCCGGTGTAGAAGTCAGAGGCTTCCTTAGTGGACTTGCCTGCTCGCAGAACCACCCACATGGTGATAACGAGGAAGGCACCGAACACAGCGATGTTGAGTACCGGGTTGCCGGCAGCCGAGTCTGCAGTTTCTGCAGCGAGGTTGTAAGTCAGCATCTTTAGCCCTCCAATGCTTCACGGATAGCGGCCGAACGCGGCTCGATGTTCTTGTTTGCGTATTTAACGTAAATCCAGGTAATCGCGAAGGTGGTCACGAACTGGGCGATACCGAAGACGAGGCCTACGTTCCAGCCGCCGCCGAGCTCGGTGCCCATAAGGTCTGGGGCGAAGACTGCAGCGAGGACGTAGACGACGTACCACACGAAAAAGGCGATGGTCATCGGGAAGGTGAAGTTGCGGTAAGCTCCGCGCAACTCTTTAAACTGCGCACTGTCGCGCATCTCGATGAACTCCTGCGCCGTCGGCTCGCGACGGGTAGGAATCGAGGCAGGTGAGTTACTCATGGCGCTCTCCTTGTGGGTTGTCCTATTTCACAAAATGTCATTCACGAGCGTGACCCTGCCCTCGCGAAACCACCCAGGATTGAAGAGAATCCTTGAATGGACGCGGTGGCATTCATCACGTTTCGTCTGGAAAGTAAGTTACCCAACTCACATTGCAAGGTTGTAAACCTTGCCAAGAAAATTTGAATTCGCAAGACTTAGCCACCCCCTTTAAGCGCCCTTACCTGCAGAGTTAACAATTAGCAAAGTACCCCCAAAATCGAAAGAACTGCACATTGCAAATTTTGTGAATCAAGGTGTGGCAAAGATCGCAGTCCCATAAAAGCAAAAGTGGCAGCGCGAGGCGCTACCACCTCACACTGCCACTGCAGGTCTATCGTGCGCTTTAGCCAGGGAACTCGCGTGGGTCCTTGTACAAGCGTCCGCTACCGTCTCCCCCGACCTCAAGGCCATCGAGGACAGCAATATCATCACGGCTAAGTTCGAGCTCCGCAGCAGCGAGGTTTTCAACCAAACGCTCGCGCTTACGCGACTTAGGGATAACGGAGATTCCCTTGGCCAGCAGGTAGGCAATGGCGACCTGACCTGCCGTTGCCTCATGCTTCGCGGCAACAGCCTTAACGTCAGGGTTGTTGATTACCTCTCCCCTAGCAAGCGGCGACCAAGCCTCGGTGACAATGTCATGTTCGTTGTGGAACTCACGCAGTTCCGGCTGCGTGAAGCCTGGGTGCAGCTCCACCTGGTTGAGGACTGGCACGATGCCAGTCCGGGCGATGAGTTCCTGCAGGGTCTCTTCGTAGAAGTTCGCAACACCAATGGATGCGATCTGCCCCATGCCCTGCAAACGAGCCATCTCTTCGAAGGTCTCTACGTACAGCCCACCTTGCGGCCATGGCCAATGAATAAGGTAGAGGTCCAGGTAATCCAGCTGCAGCTTCTTGAGGGATTCACTGAAGGCCGCATCAACTTTGTTGGCACCGTGGCTATCGTGCCAGACCTTGGAGGTGATGAAGAGCTCGTCGCGCGTGACGTCGCCGGCCCGCATGGCGTCGTTAAGCGCCTGCCCCAGCTCAGCTTCGTTCTCATAGAGGGTCGCGGTGTCAAAGTGACGGTAGCCGAGGTCAATTGCCTCGCGTACGGCGTTGATGCACTCATCGCCGGTCATCTTGTAGGTTCCGAGACCCAGCTGCGGCATCTCGCGGTCATCATTAAAAGGGATAAATGGGACACTCATGTCTCCATTGTGCACGAGATTCCCATGCAATGGGCCAAGAAGGCTTAGGTGATTAGAAAACCCCGCAAGCTATCATCTTGCGATGATGACAGACGGGGTAAAAGAGAACTGTCTTAGGCGCGAATAAGGTCAATAACGAAGACCAAGGTGCGACCAGCGAGTGGGTGCGCACCGCCGGCTGGGCCATAAGCCTTCTCCGGCGGGATGATGAGCTTGCGGCGACCGCCGACCTTCATCCCGGGGATACCTTCCTGCCAGCCGGCGATGAGACCGGTCAGCGGGAACTCGATGGACTGGCCACGACCCCAGGAAGAGTCGAACTCCTGGTTATCCTCGTACGAGACGCCCACGTAGTGAACCTCTACGAAGCCACCCGGCTGTGCCTCTGCGCCATCGCCAACAACGATGTCCTCGATAACCAGCTCAGTCGGGGCCGGCTCAGTATGAGCCTCAATTACGGGCTTATCCATTGGGGAAAATCCTCCTTGGGAAACGTTTGTTTTATAGGTTCGACACCCAACCTTCTTCCCGCCTCACGGTGAGAATCGGGTTAGTCAGAACGATAAAAGCCGAACCACAGTGTTCCCAGTATACGGGTTCAACTGCAATTCGGCTTCATTTGTGCACCCTAGGACGATTTACGGGCCTCGTCGTCTAGCTCAAGCTAGACAGCGCAAGCTCTCAATCGCACTACTAGCGTGCAGAAAGTGGAGTGCTTATGCACGCTCCGCGCGCGGGGTAACCTTGCGCAGGGTCTCACCGGTGTAGATCTGACGCGGACGGTTGATCTTGGTGTTGAATTCCAGCTGCTCACGGTACTGCGCAATCCAGCCTGGGAGACGGCCGATTGCGAACAGTACGGTGAAGAAGTCGGTTGGGAAGCCCATCGCACGGTAGATAAGACCGGTGTAGAAGTCGACGTTCGGGTACAGCTTGCGGGACACGAAGTAATCGTCCTCGAGAGCGATCTTCTCGAGGTCCATTGCCAGATCCAGCATTGGGTCGCCACCGAGGTGCTCGAGAATCTCGTGTGCAGTCTCCTTGACGATGGCAGCACGTGGGTCGTAGTTCTTGTACACGCGGTGGCCGAAGCCCATCAGGCGAACGCCCTTTTCCTTGTTCTTCACGCGGTTCATGAAGTCAGTTGCGTCGCCACCGTTGTTCTTCTGGATATCATCCAGCATCTCCAGAACGGCCTGGTTTGCACCACCGTGCAGAGGGCCGGACAGAGCGTTGATGCCACCAGCAATGGCAACGAAGAGGTTTGCCTGAGCAGAACCAATCATGCGGACGGTGGAAGTGGAGCAGTTCTGCTCGTGGTCAGCGTGCAGGATGAGCAGCTTATCGAGGGCCTTGGAGACAACTGGGTCAACCTCGTACTCCTCAGTTGGGTAACCAAACATCATGCGCAGGAAGTTCTCGCGAGCGTTCAGCTTGTTATCCGGGTACATGTAAGGCTTACCCTGCGATGCACGGTATGCGTATGCAGCCAGCATTGGCACCTTAGCCAGGAGGCGAACGGTAGCCTTATCGAGCTGCTCCTCATCCAGCGGATCGAGCTGGTCCTGGTAGTAGGTGGAAAGAATGTTAACCGAGGAAGCCAGAACGGCCATCGGGTGCGCGTTACGCGGGAAGATGTTGAACTGTGCCTTAAAGTCCTCATCCAGCAAGGTGTGGTGACGGATCTCGTTATTAAACTCGGCCAGCTGCTCCTGGTTTGGCAGCTCACCCTTGATCAAGAGGTAAGAGACCTCGTTGAAGGTGGCGTTGTTTGCCAGGTCAGCGATGTCATAACCGCGGTGGCGAAGAATGCCCTCCTCACCATTGATGAAGGTGATCTTGGACTCGGTGGAACCGGTGGCTGCGTAGCCCGGGTCAAAGGTAACGAGACCCGTCTCATTGCGAAGCTTGCCAATATCAAAACCAGAGTCGCCTTCGGTGGACTGCTTAATGTCCATCTCGTACTCGCCACCTGGGTAGTGGAGAACAACCTTGTTGTCTTCAGAAGCCACTTGTTGATCCTTTCTCAACATTTAACGCCGGATTCATGCCGGCAAGATCCTTTAAATCTCTTCACACTTTATCAAAAGTTGTGACGCTGCCAACATCAGGTATTTTCAACTTCCACCAATAGGCCAATCGAAATTGGGCTACACTATCCCGCATGACCAACACAGAACTCGTCCTGCCTGCAGATCTACTCCCCTCCGACGGCCGTTTTGGATGCGGACCGTCCAAGGTTCGCCCCGCCCAAATTGAGGCAATTTCCAATGCCGCGGAGACCATTATCGGCACTTCTCACCGCCAGCCCGCCGTTAAAAATGTGGTCGGTTCCATCCGCGAAGGCTTGAGCAATTTCTACTCTTTGCCTGACGGTTACGAGATCATTTTATCCCTCGGTGGCGCCACTGCTTTTTGGGACGCAGCAACATTTGGTCTAATCGAGAAGAAGTCCGCCCACCTGACTTATGGCGAGTTCTCTTCAAAGTTTGCCAAGGCAAGTTCTAAAGCCCCATGGCTCGATGAGCCCATCATTAACGATTACCCGGCTGGCACCGCCCCAGATCCTCGTGAGGCCAACTCTGAAGGCGCCGACGTTTTCGCTTGGGCTCACAACGAAACTTCTACCGGCGCCATGGTCAACGTCGTGCGCCCTAATCCGGACAACGCCGATCAGCTAGTCGTCATCGACGCCACCTCCGGAGCAGGCGGCCTGCCAGTGAACATGGCCGATGCTGACGTCTACTACTTCTCCCCGCAGAAATGCTTCGCTTCGGACGGCGGCATCTGGCTCGCTGCAGTCTCCCCTGCCGCACTGGAGCGTATCGAGAAGATCAACGCCTCCGATCGTTTCATCCCGGCCTTCCTCAACCTGCAGACCGCCGTGGATAACTCCCGCAAGAACCAGACCTACAACACCCCGGCAGTCTCTACCTTGCTGATGCTGGAAAACCAGGTTCAGTGGATGAACGAGCAGGGCGGCTTGGACGCGATGGTTGCACGCACCACGCAGTCCTCGAACATCCTCTACAGCTGGGCCGAAAGCCGCAGCGAAGCAACCCCATTCGTTGCTGATCCTGCAGGTCGCTCGCTGGTAGTTGGCACCATCGACTTCGATGATTCGGTCGACGCAGCAGCCGTGGCAAAGACGCTGCGCGCAAATGGAATCTTGGACGTTGAACCGTACCGCAAGTTGGGCCGCAACCAGCTGCGCATCGGAATGTTCCCGGCGATTGACCCGGCGGACGTCGCCAAGCTCACTCAGGCCATCGACTACGTGCTGGACAACCGCTAAATACAGCCTGTACTAGAGCCAACATACCCCGCGTTCCTCCCCGAGCGCGGGGCATTTCTGGGTTAAAGTGGATTCCATCACACGTACTCTTTGGGGTACGCCTGACTGCCTTAATAACAATGCATTGGCCATTGATGTCCGTCCCACAAACCGCTAAGGCTTATGCTTCGGCTTCAATCTAATAACTGTTATGAGGTATCGATCGAATCCGTCGACAAGCAAAAGGAGCGCCCTCAATGCGCGAGCTCTTCCTCGCAAAAAGCGACTCAACCACTACTTCTTTGGTCATGCAGACTGAGGAAGGCGAAGAGTTCTTCCTCGCAGTAACGGATGACCTCCGCGAGATTCTGCACGCTCCACAGCCCGAAGAAGATTCCTGGGGCAGCATTTCCAGCCTTCCTTCCTCCTCTTCCGTAGCCGCAGAGTCGCATCCCGACGACACCGCGGATACCGCTGAGACCGAGTCCGCGGATTCTGCTGATGCAGACTCCACTGCAGGAAGCGCAGCTGGTTCTTCCGATTCCCAGCCCGCTGTTGACATGGGTCGCCCGTCGCTTTCCGCGGCTTCGTCGCACACTTCTGGCGGCTCCTCTCGCGACCACAACGAGTCGCGTCCGCACGCAATTAGCCTGCGCCCCGCAGAGATTCAGACCCGTATCCGCGCTGGTGCCTCCGCAGCCGAGATCGCTGAGGAAATCGGTGCTCCGGAATCCCGCATCGAGCCTTTTGCACACCCTGTCCTATTGGAGCGCGCACGCATCGCCGAGATTGCCAAGCAGGCTCACCCAGTACGCGAAGATGGCCCAGCCAAGCTCACTTTGTGGGAGATTCTGGCCACCGCCTTCGCAGCCCGCGGCCACTCACTTTCTGAAGCTACTTGGGATGCCTACCGCCACCAGGGCGAACCCTGGGTAGTTCGCATCACCTGGAAAGCTGGCTTGTCTGAGAACGAGGCAGAGTGGACCTTCAAGCAGACTATGTCTTCCCCTGCCACAGTTGAGGCACGCAACTCTGTCGCCGCAGATCTCACCGACCCGGACTTCGTGCAGCCGGTTCGCTCCTTGACGTCCGTGGGACGCGGCGAGCGCTACGACAAGGCGATCGACGGCGACACCCCAATCGGAGTCACCAACATCACCAACATCACCGACTTCACCGCGCCGACCGTAGTCTCCACCGCATCTACACCTGACCTAGATTCAGCAGCCGACGCAGACGAAGACACAGCTTCCGAGATCACGCGCGACGACATCCCGGCAGTACCGGATAGCAACAAGGACGCTGGCACCACCGCTGGTTCCGATGCCGATACCAACGCTTCCCATAGCACCGCAAAGTCCGACGATGCCGATGCCGCTGACGAGGATTTCCTACAGAACCCATCAGCCGAGCCCAAGCCAAAGAGCCGTCGCCGCCGCGCTGTGACGCCGCGTTGGGAGGACGTCCTGCTGGGAGTGCGTTCCAACACCAAGCGCCCGCGCGAGTAAGCCGCACGGGAATCGAGTGCTTAAACCTCATCGTTAGAAGTTAAGCGAGTAGTTTGTCGTGAACCATAAACCTGTTCTCACTCTCTGGTACGTCACCGCGGAAGACCCTGCCGCAATCTTGCGCACCGAACCCAAAGCTGACCGCGGCTTTGGGCGAAAGTTTTTGGCACAGCTCAACCCCAAGCTGCCCGTGACCCCCATCGGCCAGTTCCCGCTAAACCGCTCTGCCCAAGCTGGCGATAGCGAGTATTACATCGGCGGATACCCTGGCGTGACTGTGGTGCAGACCGTAATCGAAGAGGACCAGCTGGTGCTCTCCCAGCTTCCGGACAGCCTCCTCAACGCGGTACCTGCCCTGGAAATCTATGCCTTCGCTACTCAAGAAGGCACCGGCTACGCCGGCTTCGCCCACTGGACCGCCGGCAGCCTAAAGCGCTGCCTGTGCGGCACTCGCTTCAACGTCATGGAAGATACGGGCCTACCCGAGCCTTTCGAGGCGCCGTACTGGGCTGGCGAGAAATACGAGCCCGTGGGCGGCATCTCCTTGCCATTTGAGCCACGCGGCATCATGGAGGCAGCGCAATCTTATTGGCTCGGCATCGACGTCAACACCGATGGCCCTGACCTGGACGTGGTGGGCTATGCCACCGACGGGCGCCCAGAACCCAAAGTAGCCAAGCCGCAACACAAGCGCAGCCTTGGCGACCTAGCATCGGCTTCCGTGTCGAAGCTTGGGTTCAATGACTACGACGATTACGAAGACCACGACCTCGAGCCGGAATCCACCGGCGAGGAGATCCTCAAGACTGCCAAGCGTTTGGGTCGCCTCGTGAGCGACTACGTCCGTCAGACCTCGAAGTCGATTCGGGACCGCTGGCGTTCGTAGAACGCAATGGCCGCAGAGGTGGCCACATTCAAAGAATCGGTTCCAGGGGCCATCGGTATGCGGGCACGCACATCGGTGGCCTTCATTGCATGTTCGGTAAGGCCCGGGCCCTCCGCACCGACCAGGAGAGCCACCTTCTCAGCGCCGTGCAGCGCCTGCGCCAGGTGCACCGCCTCCGGGTGAGGGGTCAGCGAAACAAGGCGAAAATTGGCGTCTCGAAGCACCTGCAAGGATCGCTGCCACATGGTGTAACCGCCATCCAGGTGAGCGAAGGGGAGACGCAGAACATGCCCCATGGACACGCGCACGGAACGGCGGTATAGCGGGTCCGCAGCGCCCGATCCTAAGAGCACGGCGTCGACGTCCATTCCCGCCGCATTGCGGAAGATGGCACCGATATTCTCGTGGTCTCCCACCCCTTCGAGCACCACCACTGTCTTCGCAGTGCGCAGGATTTCCTCCAGAGTCGGCTCCGCCGCGCGGTCAGCTGCCGCTACCAAGCCACGGTGCATGTCAAAGCCCGCCACCTGCGCGAGCGTCTCCCTAGTCACCTCATACATAGGGCAGCCTGGATCGCCGTACTCCTCGACGTAAGCGTCGAGCTTGGAACCAAACCCTACGATGCAGAGCAGAGGGAAACGAGACTCCGCGAGACGGGAGACCACGAGGTGACCCTCGGCAATGACTAGACCCTCGCCTGACTTGTCCGACTTATTTAAGTCGCGGACGTCGTCAAGACGAGGGTCTAAAGGGTCAGAAATTACTTCACGCATGCACGCTAGCTTAGCGCGTTAGTAATTGGAGTCATTCCGAAGTAGACAACAAAGAGCGCGGCAATCAGCCACATAATCCAGTGCACCTGCTTTGCCTTACCGGCAAAAGCGGACATCAAAGCGAAGGCGATGAAGCCTACACCGATGCCGTTAGCGATGGAGTAGGTAAACGGCATGACCACGATGGTCAGGAATGCCGGGATGGCGACCTCCATCTTGGTCCACTCGATGTCTTTGAGCTGGCTGGCCATCATCACACCGACGATAACCAGAACCGGGGCGGCAGCCTCGATTGGGACGATTTCGTAGAGCGGGGTCAGGAACATGGCAAGCAAGAAGATGACGCCCGTGGTGATGTTGGCAAGACCGGTCTTGGCACCATCACCGATGCCCGCCGCGGAGTCAGCAAAGACTGTGTTCGAGGAAACCGAACCCAAACCACCGGCAACTGCACCGGCACCCTCCACGACCAGCGCGGTGCGCATGTCCGGAAGATTATCGTTCTCATCGACCAAACCAGCCTGCTTGCCCAGACCGTTCATGGTGCCCATGGCGTCGAAGAAGTTGGTCAGCAACAGGGTAAAGATAAGCAGCACAGTCGCCACAACTCCCAGCTTGGTAAAGGCACCCACCAGGCTGACTTCTCCAACAATGGATAGGTCTGGTGCGCCGCCCAAGGAGCCGGGCATCTCAGGCGTTGCCATGCCCCAATCCTCAGAACCAAAAATAGCCTGCAGAATCATGGCGATGATGGTGGTGATCACGATGCCCAAGAACAGTCCTCCGCGGACCTTGCGGATAACCATGAAGGCACAGATGATAAGACCTACTACGAAGACAAAAGCAGGCCAGGTAGCAATCGAGCCGTTAATGCCCAAGCCCACCGGAACGGTGGTGTGCGCTGCGTCAGGAACACGGGTGACAAAGCCACCGTCCACAAAGCCGATGATGGCGATGAACATGCCGATACCCACGCCCATGGCAGCCTTCATCGAAGCCGGGATGGCATCGAAGACAGCCTGGCGGAAGCCGGAGATGGCCAGCAAGACGATGATGATACCCTCGATGACCACGAGGCCCATGGCTTCTTTCCACTCCAGGCCCTTGGTAGAGACCATGGTGACGGCCACGAAGGTGTTCATGCCCAAGCCCGCAGCCATGGCGAACGGGTAGCGAGCGATGGCACCAAAAGCGATGGTCATGATACCCGCGATCAGCGCGGTAGCTGCGGCCACCTGTGGGACGCCGAGCGTGTGTCCGGCGGAGTCCGGTGCGGTGCCCAGAATCAGCGGGTTGAGGAGGATGATGTAGGCCATCGCGAAGAAGGAGACCACGCCAGCGCGGATCTCAGTCCCCACGGTGGAACCGCGTTCAGAGATTTTGAAATATCGATCGAGAGCTGCGTTCATCGCTTAAGAGAGCCCCTTTACCTAGTGCCAGGAGGATTAAATTTTACTGGCCTAGTCTTACCTTTAGAGCTAAAGAAAGCAAACCATGAATGCGCTAGTAAATAGGTCTTTCGTCATCGAAAGCAATTTCCGTGATGGATCCCTCTTCCCGAACTTTCGTTTCTGAGTGCGCACCACATCCATAGGTGGCGTGCACCACACGACCATCGGCAGAGTATTCATTGGCACACACGCCAAAATTCGGCATCAATTCGAGATAAAACGCGCACGTTTTACACTGCAGCGGAGCCTGCGAAGCCATATCCGTATTAGGGCCAAAGGCTCCGGTGCGCCACCTATTCTTAGCGCGCTCCAGGCCCGCAGCGGAGAGCTTTCCATCAGCTAGGCGGTCGTCGTCAAGCGCGGGCGGCATGAGGTCACCCGGCCCTAGGTCGCCTGGCCGCACGCGGTCGGTGTAAGGAACCCATTCCGGCGCCTGCAGGGCCTGTTGTCCAGGCACCAGCGCAACCTCATTGACCGTGACAAATCGAGATCCCTCTGCACACGCCACGACGGCCTGCCACTCCCACCCTGGGTAGCCGGGCATGTCAGCCTCGAAGCGGTGGGTAGCAACGTTGCGGCCGACTCCGGCGACGCCACGGTGCTTTCCGACGCCGCCCTCGCCTACCTCGTCCACGGCTGCGCGGGCGATGCGTACTGCCATATCGGTGAGAAGAGGGTTCGTTGGCTGATTTTGCTTAGTCACGCACTACATTATCCACGACATCAGGCACAATAACGTGCATGGGTTCTTTCATTACGTCTTTTCCATCCCGCATTACGGCCCTCACAGCAGCGCTCGGCACCGTGGGGGCTCTGGCCGCTTGCTCAAACGATGCACCCGCAAACCCCGATGAAGCAACCAGCGCCTCCCCTGCCTCCAGTGAAAAAGGTGAGGAGGCTGGTGAGGCCGTAGAGCACCTCAAGGTCTCCGTGAAAGAACACACCAAGATGATCCCGAACACGTTTACCCAAGGACTCGAAGTCGACCCAGACGGCAACCTCTTGGTGGGCACTGGACTATACGGCCAGTCCCGATTGATGCGTGTGAAACCCGGCGCGGAAGAAGCCACACAAGAGGTTTCGCTGTCCACCGAATACTTTGGTGAAGGCATCGCGCAGACTTCCGATGCCATCTGGCAATTGACCTGGAAGGCTGGTCAGGCGGTCAAGCGCGACCCGGTGACTCTCGAGGAGGTCGGCCGCGCGACCTACGAAGGTGAGGGCTGGGGACTGTGCGCTTTGGGCGCAGACAAGACGCAGCTCATCATGTCCGATGGCTCCTCGCAGCTGCGCCACCTCGATCCGCAGACCTTCGAGGAAGTAGCACCACGCACCGACGTGACCCTGGAAGGCCAGCCGGTGGAGAAGATCAACGAGCTGGAATGCGTGGACGGCAATGTCTACGCCAACGTCTGGATGAGCGAGGATATTCTGCGCATCGACCCACAGTCTGGCGCGGTTACGGCAGTGATTGATGCCTCCGGGCTCAACGAGAATGGCCCCACATCCATCAATGATGTGCTCAACGGAATCGCCCATATACCTGGGACGAATGAGTACTGGATCACCGGCAAGCGGTGGGTTGATCTGTATCGCGTGACGTTCGAGTAGGATTTTTTGCCATGGCAACCCGTAAGGAAGCAAGGAAGAAGTCACTGCTGCAGCTGTTGGCGCTCATCATCGCGGTGGCAGTAATTGTGGTGTCCGTAGTTCTGTTCCAGAACTGGTGGAACAGCCGCCCCGGCCCGGATCCCAAGGACGTGAAGATTAAGGCCAGCGTGGGCGATCAATCCCTCGAGGTGGCGCCGTACATGGTCTGCGAGATTGGCACGGACTGCCCGGAGGGCGAGACCCCTAACCTCACCGTCGGTGAAAACGACACCCTTCACCTGGAGATCCCCGAAGCGGTCTCAGCAAACGAGTGGCGCATTCTGACAATTTATGATGATCCTGCCGCGAACGATGAGACCATCCACGGCGCTAATGAGACGAGCTCTGTCGACGTCATGGGTTCCGTCGACCCAATTGCCGCTTCCAAGGGCAAACGCCCACGCCTGATGGTCGTTGAAATCTCTGCACTGATGCTGGGCACCGACGCCAAGGGCGAAGAAGCACCGTTTAGCACGGTGTGGTCCCTGTCCACGATGTCCGAGGAAGACCTCGCGGAAGCCACCAAGACCGCTGCTCCTGCAAGCGAATCCACCGCTCCCACAAGCAAGCCCACTGCTGCCAAAAAGTAGCGCCACATAACGCCCCAGCGCACAAAAAAGTGCGGGCCCTTCCTACCCTCAACTATCTCGTCGAGGGGTTTAAGGGAGGGCCCGCACTCTTTGTTGCTGACGTCCTTAGTGTTCCTTATACGCTTAGCTATCGAGGTCCTTGGCAATAGCACGCAGGATCTCTGCGACCTGGCGGCCGGTCTTGCGCTCCGGGTAACGGCCCTGAGCCAGCACTGGCTGGACCTGGGTCTCCAGGAGAGTCATAACATCAGAGAGCATGCTGGATAGTTCTTCTGGCTTGCGGGAAGGAGTACGGCGACGCGGGGAATCCAGAACCTTGACGCGCAAGGCTTGGGGGCCGCGACGGCCGGCTGCGAAGTCGAACTCGATGCGCTGGCCCTGGACCAGTTCATCGACGCCTTCGGGCAGTACGTTACGACCGACGTAGACGTCCTCATCGCCGGGGTTGCTCACAAAGCCGAAGCCCTTGTCAGCATCAAACCACTTAACTTTGCCGATTGGCACGTGCCCTACTCGCTTTCTTTCTCGGGGGCAATAAAGAGATTTATATTAACCCTTTCGACACAACTTTTGAAGTTGCTGCCACATAAACAACACACGTTACACGGGTGATCTAATTCACATTTTCGTCGCGACCTGCGAAAATAGAGCGAGATTTCTGTACCTGCCCGCCATTCCGGGCTGATTACGTGACTATTTCGTTATAAACCGTTACTGTTTGACGCAGGCACTTGGTCGCCAGCGAGGAAGTCTCGCCCCACACACAGTCCGGGCTTACTCGCGGCGGCCGATATTTGTGCACAACGCTTTCAAAAACATTTTATTTGCCGGACTGGGCACAACGTGGGCGCGAGAAATCTAGAGAAGAGGAATACTTTCATGGGACGCCACTCCGCTAAGAACAACTCGTTCGCTACCAAGTTCGCAGCTTCCACCGTCGCTTTCGGTGCAGCTGCCGCCATCATGGCACCGACCGCATCCGCAGCGCCGGATTCTGACTGGGACCGCCTCGCAGGTTGCGAGTCCGGCGGTAACTGGGCAATCAACACCGGCAACGGCTACTACGGCGGCCTGCAGTTCTCCGGCCAGACCTGGTCCGCATTCGGTGGCGGCCAGTACGCACCGACCGCAAACCAGGCAACCCGCGAGCAGCAGATCGCAATTGCAGAGAAGGTCCTCGCATCCCAGGGTTGGGGCGCATGGCCAGCTTGCTCCGCTTCCCTCGGCCTGAACTCCGCTGCTACCCCGCGTAACCTGGACGCAGCTCCTGCTGCTCCGGCAGCCGCACCGACTGCAGTTAAGCAGGCTGCAGCACAGCCATCCGACGAGCTCGCTGTTGATGCTCTCTACGCATTTGTTGAGGACACCGCCGCTAAGTACGGACTGTCCATCCCGGTTGAGTTCGCTAACCAGTACAAGGCAAACCGCCACGACTTCAACGCGTTCTACTCCGCAAACCGCAACTTTATTGACCCGATTGCCCAGCTGGTCGGCAACCTCTAAGAAGTAACACGAAGCGCCAACGCAACGCGTTTCATACAAAGACTCCCTGCCAGTCCTCGTCATTCGAGGTGGCAGGGAGTCTTTTGCGTTTTAGCCTTGTTAGGCACGCGGCTAGTGCTTTGTTTAGCGGTTGATGCGGGTGTATGGGTGCACGTAGTTGAGCTTCTCCGCCGGCATCGGCAGGACAAGATCGTCACCGTATGGGCTGGATGCACCAGCGAACGGCGCGTAGATTTCAGTGATTGCGTGCTCGCGATTTTCGTTCTTCGGCCAAGCCGGGGACACGAAGCCATTCTTCTGATTCGACATAGCCCTTATTATTCCAAACCCCGGCGCAAAAAGTAACTCAATTACCCACTAAACTTGTGTGCCACCATGACCCCTCCTCAGCAGCATCCATCAGCCGCGCTCAATTTCCGCACCTGGCTGGCAGATCTTGACCAAACACAGCTCGCCACGTTGCTCGCCCACCGCAGCGATGTTCTGCATCCACTACCCCCGACTATTGCCCCGTTGGCCACGCGTTTGACTCTGCGCACCTCCCTCACGCTCGCGTTATCGCACTGCGACGCTGCGCTGCTGGCAGCCGCTGAGGACATCGCCGAGCGCGGCGGTGAGCTCGAGGAAGTCGCTGTCACCAAGCCCGCAGCTACGTCCCAGCTGCTCGAGCGGGGTCTTGCCTTCACAACCAGTGCAGACGCCACCAATCCAGATACTGTGGGCCTTGCACCAGGTCTCATGCAGGCCCTTCCCACTGAATGGTCCCTGCTGCACCAAAGCACCACTGCACCCGAGGAAATTGCTGCGCTTCCTGAGGACGAGGCACGCATCCTCCAAACGCTTGTCACTTCCGGCGGAGTGGGCACTACTCGCGACGCCGCTCCTGACGCCGACCCCGCGCGGCCCATCCCGCGCCTGCTCGCCAAAGGAATCCTCACGCGTGTGGACTCCCGTACGGTGCGTCTTCCCCGCGCCGCACGCCGTGCCCTCGAGGGCCGCACCCCCGAACTCATTCCGCTGGAACCCAGCGGCCGAGCCGGCACGCCAAATCCGAATTCTAAGACTAACGACGCCGGTACCGCAGCAGGACTCCAAGTTGTTCGCGAACTAGAGCAGCTTATCGATGCCCTCGGCGCGCACCCCATCGAACTCCTCAAGGACAAAACCGTCGGTGTGCGTCCCCAAGCACACCTGGCCAAGGAGTTGTCCATCACCGAGACCGAGTTACGCCGCTTGGTCTGCCTCGGCTTCGCGGCGCGACTGCTGAGCCGCGGTGAGCCCAAAGGTTTGGAAGGAAACTTCCTCGCGCCAACCCAAGGCGCCCAAGAGTGGCTGGATGCCACGCTTGCGGACAAGTGGAGCGTGCTTATCGACGCCTGGCAGCACTCCACCTGGCAGCCCTGGGAGGAAGGCCGACTGCTCGATCCCGAGTCCTCAAAAGACCGCCTCCCCCGCCATCGCGCAACCGTCATGGATATCTACGCGCACTCCGCCACGCCTCTAAGCAAAGAGGAATTCTGGGAGGATCTGCGTTTCCGCTTCCCGTTGTTTGCCACCCACACCAAGTCCGTCACCATCGACGCCTTGGTCGACGAAGCCGAATGGCTCGGCCTCATCGCGCTCGGGCAAGCCACCCAAGCGCTGTTAGACCCAGCAGCCACCCATTCGCTCACGCCTGACACCGTGGATTACTTCATCATCCAAGGCGACCTCACGGTCTTGGTCCCCGGACCGCTCGAGGCCACCTCTCATCACCGGCTAAGTGATCTAGCGGACCTCGAATCACCGGGGCTGGCCAGCCTGTACCGCATCACGGAGTCAACTCTTCGTCGCGGCCTCGACGTCGGCATGACGGCGGAGGACATCACTGCCTTCTTCGCCGCCCACTCGGAGGTGCCACAAGCCCTCGAGTTCCTCATCAATGATGTCTCCCGCCGACACGGCACGCTGCGCTCCGGCCCCGCACTGGCGTATCTACGCAGCGAGGATCCTGCTTTGCTAGAGATGGCAGTGCGCGTCGTCCCCGAGCTGCGCCTAATCGCTCCCACGGTCGCCATCTCTCAGCTGCGCGTGGGACCTTTGCTAGAAAAGCTACGCGAGCATGGCATGGCGCCTGCCGCCGAGGACGAGAACGGGGCGTCGCTCAGCGTGGCCCTCGAGCCCTACGCCCTGCCCACGCCTGCAGCTCGCAAAGCCGCGAAGCCAAGCGCCGATCCTGTTTCCGTCGCCGCGGCGCTTCTCGCAAGTGGTGAGACAGCACCCGCAGCCGCGGATGAGACCAGCCTGGACATCCTGCATGCCGCGGCCCGTAGCGGCCGCCGGGTCACCATCGTCTATGCGGATAAGAACGGCAACTCAAAGAACAGAACAGTCAAACCTTTGTCCGTGGCAGGCGGCCAGGTGGACGCGGCAGGTTCCGATGGTTCAATGATTCGTTTCCCGCTACACCGCATCACCTCAGTGCACCTTGTCTAAGTTCCCTTCCAAAGTCAGCAAAATATTTTCGAGTCTTAAGTCAAAAAGTAAGGATCCCGTATGCCAGGCCCACTCATCGTGCAGTCAGATAAGACCGTGCTTCTCGAGGTCGATCACGCGGACGCCGCGGCCGCTCGCATCGCGCTCGCTCCCTTCGCGGAGCTCGAGCGCGCGCCTGAGCACGTGCACACCTACCGCATCACTCCCCTGGCTCTCTGGAACGCCCGCGCGGCCGGCCACGATGCCGAGCAGGTTGTCGACGTCCTCGAGCGTTACTCCCGGTTCCCGGTGCCGCAGGCGCTGCTTATTGACGTCGCGGAGACCATGTCACGCTACGGCCGCGTGCGTCTCCACGCCCACCCGGCCCACGGCCTCATCCTGGAATCCGATGAAGTCCCCATCCTCGAGGAGCTCTCCCGCCACAAGAAGGTCAGCGCACTACTCGGCGCCCGCATCGACGATCACACTTTTGCCGTACCGCCCTCCGAGCGCGGACGCCTGAAACAAGAACTGCTCAAGGCCAATTGGCCGGTCGAAGATCTCGCGGGCTACGTCGATGGCGAGTCGCACCCGGTCTCCCTCGTGGAGGAAGGCTGGGCGTTGCGCGACTACCAGTCCTACGCCGCAGATTCTTTCTGGTCCGGCGGTTCCGGCGTCGTCGTCCTACCCTGTGGCGCAGGCAAGACCATCGTGGGCGCGGCCGCCATGGCCAAGACCCAGGCCACCACGCTCATCCTCGTGACCAACACCGTGGCCGGCCGCCAGTGGCGTGACGAGCTGTTGCGGCGAACCTCGCTCACCGAGTCCGAGATCGGCGAGTACTCCGGCGAGAAGAAAGAGATCAAGCCGATTACTATCGCCACCTACCAGGTGGTCACCCGCAAGACCAAGGGCGAATACCGCGCCTTGGAGCTCTTCGACTCCCGTGACTGGGGGCTCATCATCTACGACGAAGTCCACCTGCTGCCTGCCCCGGTGTTCCGTATGACCTCGGACCTCCAGTCCCGCCGTCGCCTCGGGCTCACGGCCACGCTTATCCGCGAGGACGGCATGGAAGGAGACGTCTTCTCGCTCATCGGGCCCAAGCGTTACGACGCCCCGTGGAAGGAGCTGGAGGCCGCCGGCTACATAGCCACCGCAGACTGCATTGAGGTCCGCGTGGACATGGACCCCGAGGAGCGGATGCTCTACGCCACGGCGCAGCCGCGCGAGCGCTACAGAATCGCGGCGTCGTCAAGCGCAAAGCACCGGGCGGTAGACAAGATCCTGGCCCAGCACGCGGGCCAGCAAGCCCTCATCATCGGTGGCTACGTGGATCAGCTCGAGGAGCTGGGCAAGCATCTCGACGCCCCTGTGATTGATGGCAAGACCTCGAACGCCAAGCGCGAGAAGCTCTTCCAGCAATTCCGCGAAGGCGCGCTGCAGATCCTCGTGGTATCCAAGGTGGCTAACTTCTCCATCGATCTGCCAGAGGCCGCCCTTGCCATTCAGGTCTCGGGTACCTTTGGCTCCCGACAGGAAGAGGCCCAGCGCCTCGGACGCCTACTACGCCCCAAGGCTGACGGCAAGGAAGCAACGTTCTATACCCTCGTGACCCGCGATTCCATCGATGCGGAATATGCGCTGCACCGTCAACGATTTTTGGCGGAGCAAGGTTACGCATATCGCCTCGTTGACGAAGTAGACTTGTGATTCTTATGAAGATTTTTAGATTCGAGGTCGATGAGACCTACGCCAAGAAGAACAACGAACTCCTCCGCGATTCTTCGCGCCTGCGCAACTCGGGCCTCATCATGGGCCTGCTGCTCATCGTCGGCGCCGTAGCGGTCTACCTCGGTGTCGCGGCCGCCTGGGGCTTTACCGTGGCTTTGGGCCTTGCGCTGTTTGGAATCCTCGTCGCTGTCGTGGGCGTTGCTGCCGCTAGCAAGGTAGGAAGCGCCCAAAAGCTTTATGATTCCTATCCTTTAGCACCGGCTGTGGTGGCTGAGGTCAACGAGCGAGACATGGTGCTCATGGCGCTGGTGAACACCAACGTCGATCCAAAGCTGCCGCCGCGCTGGGGGGCATGCCTGCGCACCGTGACATCGGTGCCGGGTGTCAAGCGCACGGTAGGCACCAAGATTCCAGTCGCCGCCGTCTCTGGTCAGCGCACCAGCAGCGACAAGGACCACTGGCAGCAGATCAGCCCAATGCCTATTGCGTGGGGTACTCCTGATGCTGAGGTAGTCACCATGGCACGCAAGTCCATCCCGGAAGACCAGTGGCAACGCCTTGACCGTGCTCGCAAGCGCCTCAACGACGTCAAGGCCACCCGTTACGACCTATTGGTGCTGTAATGACTGTTCAACGTCTTCAACAGTTCGGCGAGACTATCTTCGCCACCATGACGCAGCTCGCTGTGGACAATGATGCCGTCAACTTGGGTCAAGGCTTCCCTGACTCCGACGGGCCGGCACGCATGCTGGAGATCGCGCAAGAACAGATTGCCTCGGGCAACAATCAGTACGCACCGTTGCGGGGACGCCCTGAGCTTATCGACGCCTTGGCATACCACTACAGCGTTGCACGCAAAGCCATCGCGGTCACCGCGGGCGCAACGGAAGCCATCACGGCGACCGTGCTGGGACTCGTTGAGCCAGGCCAAGAGATCATTGTGCTGGAGCCTTACTACGACGCATATGCCGCCGCCATTGCGCTTGCCGACGCCACCCGTGTCCCCGTCCCGCTCAAGCCTTCCGGAGGAAGCTGGGACCTCGACGTCGATGCTGTGCGCGCCGCTGTGACGGATAAGACCGCGATGGTGATCGTCAATTCTCCGCATAACCCCACCGGTTCAGTATTTAGCCGCGCAGCACTAGAAGGCCTGCGCGATATCTGCGTGGAGCATGACCTGCTCGTGCTTTCCGACGAGGTCTACGAGGACCTCACCTTCGATGATGCCGAGCACGTTGAGGTACTACGTATTCCCGGTATGGAGACCCGTACCGTGAAGGTTGGTTCTGCTGCCAAATCCTATAATGCGACTGGGTGGAAGACCGGCTGGGCCATTGCCCACCCAGACCTCCTCGATGGCGTCATCAAGGCAAAGCAGTTCATGACCTTTGTATCCACCACTCCGTTCCAGCCGGCCGTGGCTCACGCATTGGTGGAAGAGCGCGAGTGGTTGAGCAATATGGTCGACGAGCTCTCCGAATGCCGCGGCATTCTTGCGCAAGGTTTAAAGGATGCGGGCTTTAAGCTCCACGCCACCCGCGGCACCTACTACTTGGTAGCTGATATCTCTCACACGGGGATGGACGGGATCGAGTTCTGCAAACAACTCCCGGTAACCAAGGGCATTGCGGCTATTCCGCTCACGGCTTTCACGGACAACCCTGAGCCGTGGCGCTACAAGGTACGCTTCGCGTTCTGCAAGCGCCCCGAAGTCATTCGTGAGGCAGTTAAGCGCCTGAACGCTTAATCTTCTCCAAGGCCTTGCCCTTCGCCAGCTCGTCAATCAACTTGTCGAGCTGGCGAATCTTTTGCATCAAAGGGTTTTCAACTTCTTGCACCTTAACACCGCACAAGCTGCCGGTAATCAAGAAACGGTCGGGGTTAAGCGACGGTGCTTCATCAAAGAACTCACGCACGCTTAGCTCTCCCGCCGAGATAATACCCTCTGCATCGTAGCCAGTAAGCCACGAAATAAGCTCATCTACTTCTTCCCTAGTGCGGGACTTCCGCTCCGCCTTAGCGATGTAGGCATTATGAATCTCTTTCCACTCCATGCGGAAGATGCGTGGTTCCTTGGGTTGAGTCATAGGAACTACCGTACAGGCAAACAAGCAGAGAACAGGCACGAAGCGGTTCGCCCGACACCAACCACATGAACGACACGAGCTGCAGAGACTACACTGCCAACACCAAAACCAAGCGGTGCCCAATCCAAAACAAGCATCGAAAGCCCCATTCAAACTAAGAAACGGAAAATACCTGCATTCAGACCATCGAGGCCCTCGAAATAAGCGCTCCGAACATTCTTCGATGGTTCGAATACAGATCCCCTCCTCCTTATCCGCGCGCGAACCAATCTTTAATTCACTGTGTCCTTTAGGCACAGTGATAATTTAAGAAGGAAAACCCTTATTGCTTGCCAGCGCTGCGTCCGCAGCGTCAATGTATTCGAATGCTACCGGGGTGCTATGTGCGGTGAATAAAGCTGCGTTCGACTCATCGAAGCCGCCCGAACTAGCGTCTTTAAGTCTGTTGGATGGTTTGAATGCAGGTTGGTTTCCTTTATCGATTGAGTTTTGATGGAAAACGCAAAAGAGAGGTTCTAAAACAATAGTGTTCTAGAACCTCTCTTTGTGTATTGAGTTGTTTTTGTTGTTTTATGTCG
>NZ_KV788329.1:0-3378 GCF_001807215.1 Corynebacterium sp. HMSC05D08
AGAAACCGAGTACTATCTCACCCAGGCCATCAACGCAGGGCCGTAAGAGAAGCGGAACTAAACCCAGGACGCTTCACTTTTCAACGATAAGACGCTTTCCAGTCGGCTCTTTTACTTGCTTTCGCGTGTAGCCGGCATGCTCCGACAAGTAATCCAGCGCCTGGGATGCTGCCGCCTGGTGGGCTTCATCGACGATGCCACGCACGGCAGAATCTGCGCCCATACCCTCACAACAAGGAGACAGATTTCGGCGCACAAAAAGTCAGATCGAAGCCTGGAACACTGTCCTTTCTCGGAGCATTTCCAAGCCCCGCACCGCTCGGAGCGACAGCCTTATTGAACCAATTCTCAACCGTTTTCCCGACACAAGCGCACCGTTGTCGGCGCCCAAAAATGCCGAAACCTCGGCCACGTTTTCTCCTCGAAGCCACACCGAAGCCGGTTGCTTTCCGTCCTCGGAATAGTACGAATCCGTCCCCCGATTCTCATCAACCGTGGACTGATAATAGGCCACGGAATGCGCACCCATCTTCGCGATAGTCAGCACGCCGCCACCTCCTCAACGAACCCCACGGTGACCACCTGGACACCTACTAGGCAACTTGTTGCAAATGTACCAAAGAAAAATCAGTCATCGGCCTGATAGTCCAAAACCTGGCGGGCAATCAGGCTGCGCTGGCGCGGAAATAGGTGCTTGCGTCAGGCAGACAAACGCGCGAGCGATTGGCGGATTAAGCAGGTAAGCACGCGACAACGGCGAGCGTTGGGACGCGGATGAAGCAAAGATAAGGTCCACGGATAAGCGTGTTTATCCGTGGACCTTGATGGCGTTCATCGCAGCGCGTGTTGGTAGCGAGCGAGAAGCTCCTCGGACATAAAGAGCCTCCACCCTAAGAAGGGATCTTTAATCGCGATATTTTACGGTTAAAAGCCATGTCCCTTTTGGTGTTGGAACGCATACACCTATTGCCTTGAAATGGGACTCGTAGTAGGCGAGCTTACTCATGCACTCTACTTCCGAATGCAGCACCCTTGAGGTAGATTTCCAGATTTTATCCCAGAGTCCATAAGGTTGATATGTAACCTCACTACGATCGTTCGGTTCAATCAGAATTGGCGATTCAGGATTAGACTGAGAACCGATCTCAGACCAATCATCCATAGTTTCATCTGGTGACACAGTTGCAGCATTAGCTACAATAGGAGAACTTGTAACCAATGAAAATGCAAGAGCGTAGGCAACAAACTTACGAGCACGTAACATCAAGACCTCACTTAAGGGTAGAGAATGAATCCAGATTCCTTTTCATTATGGTCGTTGCTCGACCAAATATCTTCAGAAATAGACAGTGATGTTTTTCCTACTACCTCAAATTTTCTAGAACGCCTCAAATTCTTAGCTGAGAATTTCTCTGATGAATCAGGAAACATTGAGGTAAATCGCATTGCTTTATCTATAGTCACTACCGTCGGTTCTCTCGAACAACGCATTCAAACACTGGAGAAAACTCTTGCAGACCCTGGGATATCAGGCAGCTAAAGGCAAATTAATCTAGGCCGTGTCTCTTAATTAGTTGAGAGTAAGTGTGAAAGAGTTTTCGGTATGAGCAGTCTCGAGAATTTCCGAGAGGTACCCGAGACCACATGGGAAATCATCGTTCCACACCTGCCCTCTACCACCGGAAAGTCGGCAGGCCATTTTCCGATAATCGCACCATCATGGAAGCCATTGTCTACAGGTTCCGCATCGGATGCCCATGGCGGGATCTTGCAGAACGTTTCGGACCTCGGCAAACATTGTGGAAACGCCACAATCTCTACTCGCGCACGGGAGTCTATGACGCCATTCACCAACCCGTAGTAGCGCTTAAAGACACCGAAGGCACTATTGACTGGAGTTTAAGCGAAGCAGTCGAGGAGGTCTCCCCAAAATTGTTGGTCCTGGCTTGATCTTGATTCAGTGGCGGGGGTCGCGTGAGGTGCGATAGATCACCTCACACAATTCGTCAAACTATTGCCCACAATTTGGACAGTATGTAACCTCGGGAGCAGTTCGGCCCTATAGAGATCGGGAACACTATGAAAACTCAGTCAAAAGCATTGGCTTCACTAGCTTCCATAGCTATCCTTTTTGCTAGTCAAGGACTAGCCTCCGCTGCAGAAAAGGACGATCCTACAACCCCTCAAGAGTTCCAAGAACAGACCGTTGCGGAAGGAACAGTCACCCCAGAGGTTCTGGATCAAGCTTTTGAAGAATTGATCAACTCGGATGTTCCCCGAACTGTAAATGATGACTCCACCGTAACCTTCGACCTCGAGCACATGGATCTAACGTTAAGGGATCCACATGCCATCACCCCCTATGTGAGCGGAGGGAAAGAAAACGGGGGATTCTGGGTAGAGTTCACCCCTCTTGAGCAGGATATGATCATCAGCGGATCGGGGTTTGCCCTAGGGGCCGCCATCTGCGCCATTCCCGGTGTCGGGTGGGCTGCCTGCACCGTCGTTGGAGCCATCATCACTGGGGCAACAGTAGTCCTCAGTCACCACAAACGCTGCAATAATCGCTTAAAAGCCCATTACACGTGGGCCGGAAGAGTCCAAGGCATCGAGTGTACTTAACGATCAAGTGTAAAGAGGACTAATGAACAGACATAAAATATCTCCCAATGCGATTGTCGTTGCACTATTTGGGCTGGCAATTTCAGGTTATGTCGCCATCACAAACAAGTCGATCCTCGGATTTTTCATCCTCATACTGCTCACTATAGTTGCAGCGGTACTGGTCAATCGCGTCAAAAACAATCATCAGGAATAACCAGTGAGTAAAGTCGTCAGCCGGCGGTTGCATCCGTTAGCGTGGTGTACGAGTTAGTTCTTGTGATGGGCCCCGAGGACAAATAGGGCGACCATCATGGGTACCTTTCGAATCAACTTCTACCTATCCTCGAAAAGGACGCCGGGCGTGACCCCTGAAAAGTAGACAAGGTGAGTGGCAGTAATGCTGCCTTGGTCAGTGTAATAGATTGGGCTTCAAAGACATCGGGCGATACCTGTCCGCATCATGAGTGTCGGCGCTGTGTGTTGTATCTGATGCACCACCGAAATACCTCCCGCCGGCATTGCAGCGGATTGTCGAAGACTTTCCTATTGCGCAGGACCTCTCTTTTCATCGTGGAATTAAATGACTCTGCTAACGCATTATCTGCACTGGTACCGATAGCACCCATGGACTGGATTACGCCAAGTTCCTGGCATCGTGTGCTAAACGCTGCTGATGTGTACACCTTGTGAGCCGTGGTCCGAGTGATAAATTGGGCCCGCCTTTGTCCTTGCGGGACAGTCCAGCGCTGCGCATCAGCCGGGCTGTGTGCTCGC